>JANJVG010000172.1 GCA_024710165.1 Burkholderiaceae bacterium | reverse complement strand
CCGACCAGAATGCGCCCGCCATCGAGCGGCGGCAGCGGGAACAGGTTGAAGGCCCACATCACCAGATTGACCAGCACTCCGGCGCGGGCCATCTCGATGAAGAAGCGCTCGTCGATGCCCATGCCCACCAGAGCCACGAGCACCAACGCCCAGAAAATAGCTTGCGCGAAGTTGGATGCCGGCCCCGCCAGAGCCACCCAGACCATGTGCTGCTTGGGCTTGCGCAGGTTGCCGAAATTCACCGGCACCGGCTTGGCGTAGCCGAACAGGAAGGCCCCCGACGTGGCGAAGTACAGCAGCAGCGGCATCAGGATGGTGCCCACCGGGTCGATGTGCTTGATGGGGTTGAGCGTGATGCGCCCCATCATGTAGGCGGTGTTGTCGCCAAAGTGGCGCGCCGCGTAGCCATGGGCTGCCTCGTGCACCGTGATGGCGAACAGCACCGGCAGGGCGTAGATCAGAACGGTTTGGATGAGATTGGAAGGGTCCACCGGGCGATTGTCTCAGACGACGGGTGGTGGCCCCGCCTGTGGGTACTACAGCCCCAGCGCCTGCAGGCTGCCACGCCCTTCGCGCACCACCTCGGGGCCGCCGCCCGTGCCCATGGGGGTGAGGTCGATCACCGTCGTGGGCTCGGAGGGGCAGGCGCCCGCATCCACCACGGCGGCCAGGGCATGCTCGAACTGTTCGCGAATTTCGTGCGCGTCGTTCAGTGGCTCGGTCTCGCCGGGCGGAATCAGGGTGGTGGCGAGCAGCGGCGCGCCGTGCAGGGCCAGCAGCTCCTGCAGTGCCTTGTGCTCGGGCACACGCAGGCCGATGGTCTTGCGCGAGGGGTGGCTCACGCGGCGCGGCACCTCCTTGGTGGCCTCCAGTATGAAGGTGTAGGCGCCTGGCGTGGCCAGCTTGAGCAGACGGTACTGGCGGTTGTCCACGCGGGCGTAGCTGGCCAGTTCCGACAGGTCGCGGCACAGCAGCGTGAGGTGGTGCTTGTCGTCTACCTGGCGGATACGGCGCAACTGCTCGGCCGCGTCGCGGTCGTCGAGATGGCACACCAGGGCGTAGCTCGAATCGGTGGGCACGGCCACCACGCCGCCCTTGTGCAACAGGGCAGCGGCCTGTTTCAGCAGGCGCGGCTGGGGGTTGTCGGGGTGGACTTCGAAATACTGGGCCATGGTCAGTGAGCGGGCTGGATACGGTGGGCCAGCAGATCCCAGACGGGGGTGAGGTGGCCAGCCAACGGTGGCAGCATGCCCAGGTCGGTATGGGATTCGTCGGGGCTGTGGAAGTCGCTGCCGCGCGATGCGGCCAGGCCGAACTCTTGCGCCATGGCGGCGTAGCTCACGGCTTCGGCCGCCGAATGGCTGCCGGTGACCACCTCGACCGCCTGGCCGCCGTGCTGCTTGAATTCGGAGAACAGTGCAAATTCTTCGTTGGCGCTCAGGCTGTAACGGGCCGGGTGGGCGATGACGGCCACACCGCCTGCGCCGCAGATCCAGCGCACCGCGTCGCCCAGGCTGGCCCAGCGGTGCGGTACAAAACCGGGCTTGCCTTCAATCAGAAACCGGCGGAACACCTCGGAGGTGTCTTTGCAGACACCGGCCTCGACCAGGTAGCGGGCAAAGTGGGTGCGCGATATCAGTTCGGGGTTGCCCACGTAGTGCAGTGCGCCTTCATAGGCCCCTGGAATGCCGGCTTGTGCAAGTTGCTCGCTCATTTCCCGGGCGCGCTCGCCGCGCCCGCCGCGAGTGCGCTGCAGGCCTTGCACCAGGCGTTCGTCTTCGGGGTCAAAGCCCAGGCCGACGATGTGCACCGTGGTGCCCGCAAAGGTGACGGAAATTTCAGCGCCGGTGAGGTAGGCCAGCCCCTGCGCACGGGCCGCGGCTGCGGCCCGCTGCTGCCCCCCCACTTCGTCGTGGTCGGTCAGCGCCCACAGGTCAACACCGTTGGCCCGGGCCCGGGCAGCCAGCGCCTCGGGTTCGAGGGTGCCGTCGGATACGACAGAGTGGCAATGAAGATCGGGATTGGTGTAGGTGGTCACCGGGTCATTCTACGGGTTTGTCCGGGGCGGTGCAGTCGCCAGGATCGGCACGGGCGCGGCCTGTCGGGTCGGCGCACGAGAGAGAATGCACGCCTGATTTCATCCTGTCCGCAAACGAGGAACACCATGCAATTCGACAATATCCGGGTCTCACGGAAGCTGATGCTGGGCATCTTCGGCGGCCTGGCGATGATGTTGGCGGTCGCGGTTTTTGTGCAGATGCGCACCACGCAGGCCATGCTCAAGGCCTTCAACGAGACTGCGCACTACGAAATGGGCATCACCAATGCCACGCGCTGGCAGGGGTTGACCGAAGTGGTGCTGGAGCGCACGCTGGCCGGAATCAACGTCAACGACCCGCAAGCCGAAAAGGTGCTGGCCCAGCGGACTGGTGCCGACTCTGCCCGTATCTCGGAGTTGCAAAAGCAGGTCCAGTCCGATCTGGTTCTGGACGTGGAAAAGCAGGCCTTCGACAAGGTGGCGCAGGCACGTGCTGCGGCGTTGGTGCATTTGCGCAAGATTCCTGAGGTGAAGGCAGCGGGGGATCTGGCTGCCTTGCAGGATTTCACGCAGCGGCAGTTTTTGCCGTCCGCACAGCAACTGGTGGATGCCATCAAGGATTTCGTGAAGTTGCAGGAAACCCTGCGCGATGCGGCGGTCCAGACCGCCCATGCCACGCGCCAGAATGCCAATCTGTTCGGCCTGGTGGCGGCGGCGGTTGTGGTGGTGCTCGGCGTGCTGATGACCCTGTTTCTGGTGCGCTCCATCACACGGCCGCTCGATGAGGCGGTGGCGGCCATCGACGCCATCGCAGCGGGCGACCTGACCCGCGACATCCAGACCACCCGCAAGGACGAATTTGGCCACATGCTGCGTTCGCTCGGGCAAATGGTGGCGCGCCTGCGCGGTGTGGTGGGCGAGGTGCGCAGCGGTGTCGAGTCGGTGTCGCTGGCCTCGTCCGAAATCGCCATGGGCAACCAGGACCTCTCGGCACGTACCGAGCAGACTGCCTCCAGCCTGCAGCAGACCGCCGCCAGCATGGAGCAGCTCACAGCCACCGTCACCCAGTCGGCCGACACGGCGCGCCAGGCCAACCAGCTCGCCGCCAACGCGGCCAAGGCCGCCACGCGCGGTGGCGAAGTGGTGGGCCAGGTGGTGGCCAGCATGCAGGAGATCACGCACAGCTCCCGCAAGATCGCCGACATCATCGGCGTGATCGACGGCATCGCGTTCCAGACCAACATCCTGGCGCTCAACGCGGCGGTGGAGGCCGCGCGCGCGGGCGAACAGGGCCGGGGCTTCGCCGTGGTGGCGGGCGAGGTGCGCAACCTCGCGCAGCGCAGCGCCGAGGCGGCCAAGGAGATCAAGCAGCTCATCGGCGCCTCGGTCGAGATCGTCGAAACCGGCTCGCAGCAGGTGGCCGAGGCGGGCCAGAGCATGGACGAGATCGTGGCCAGCGTGCAGCGCGTGAGCGACCTGATCGGCGAGATCACGGCCTCGTCCACCGAGCAGCGCGACGGCATTGCCCAGGTCAACCAGGCGGTCACGCACCTGGACCAGATGACGCAGCAGAACGCCGCGCTGGTGGAGGAATCCACCGCCGCGGCCACCTCGCTGCGCGATCAGGCGAACCACCTGACCGAGGTGGTATCGGTCTTCAACGTGGGCGCCGCGGCCTCGGCCGCGCCGCGCGCACCGCAGGCACGCCCGCCGCTGGCTCCCACCCGGCCTGTGGCCGCCCCGGCCCCCAGGAATCCGGTGCCAGCACCGGCGAGCCGGCCTGCCGTGTCTGCGCCTGCGGCGGCTACCACACCCGCCGCATCCCGCAAGCCTGCGGCCAGGTTCACTGGCACCGCGTCGCCGCCCCGCATTGCAGCCGCCCCTGCGGCACCGGCTGCACCGCGCCAGGCCCCGGGAGGCGACGACGACTGGGAAAGCTTCTGACCCTCGAAATCGGCGATGAAACAGGGTGCCGCTGCCCCGCGCCACTGCCTGGTAGGTCGCGGCCTCCTGTTGAATGCTATCGAAATAATAGCTGCTTGCGCTTTATGGATAAGCGCTAGGAGCCTTTATTACTTACGAATCGTCGGCTGCAAATTGACCGCAGCGGCCCATTTGTTACCGTCTTTTTGCCCAATAGCTCGGCTCTTGGGCTGCAAATACGGCAAAAACCGGTCTCGCCGGGGTCGATTTTTGCTTTCGACGCACCAAGTCCGACAGGCTCCCAGACACGGTTTTTGTTCATTTTTCCCCTGAAGGTATGGGGTGAGCCTGCATGCGCCGCCGCCATGCGGGCAGGGCTCTTCTACAATTTGCGCCCCGTCCCTTACTCAAGCTGCCATGTCCTTGCCAACCCCCCCGAACCCCGCCTTGCGCCCCTTGCCTGCGCTGATTTTTGCCAGCCGCTGGCTGCAGCTGCCGCTGTATCTGGGGCTGATCGCGGCGCAGGCGGTGTATGTGTTCCATTTCTGGGTGGAACTGGTGCATTTGCTGGAGGCCGTTTTTGGCAGTGAGAAGGCGCTGCAAGCCCTGATTTCCAGCATCGGCTACAAGACCGATGTGCAGATCACCAGCCTGAACGAAACCATCATCATGCTGGTGGTGCTGGCGTTGATCGACGTGGTGATGATCTCCAACCTGCTCATCATGGTCATCGTCGGCGGCTACGAAACCTTCGTGAGCCGCATGAACCTTGAAAGCCACCCCGACCAGCCCGAGTGGCTGAGCCATGTGAACGCCTCGGTGCTCAAGGTGAAGCTGGCCACCGCCATCATCGGCATCAGCTCGATCCACCTGCTCAAGACCTTCATCAACGCCGCCAACTACGACCTCAAGGTGCTGATGTGGCAGACCATCATCCACGTGGTGTTCCTGCTCAGCGCGCTGGCCATCGCCCTGACCGACCGGCTGCTCACGGCATCGCACGCCGCCAGCGCCAACCACTGAGCAGTTGCCGGTGCGGATGCATCTGGTTCCCTCCGGGCAGGGTTTCACCCGCGGCGCCTGAAACTGGCGCGGCCCAGGCCAGCGGCCGCTGCGCAAGGGCCGCCCCGCCGCGCTGGCGGTGTCCCTCTTGGGGGAAGGCGCACAGCGCCACAGGGGGGTCACTTCAATTGCGCTCCCTCCACCAGGAATTGCACTTTTCGTTCGCCCTTCCACTCGTTCACGTCGAGGCGGAAGGCCAGCAGCACGCGCCCGGGCAACGGGTCGGTGTGGCCGAACCAGATGCCGTCCACCGGCTCGCCCTGGTGGCGCAGTTTGAGCGAGAGGTGGCGCTCGCCCACCAGGCGCTGGCTCAGCACCTCCACCTCTTCGCTGAAGGTGGGCGGAGCGAAGCCCTGGCCCCAGACCTCGCGGTGCAGCGTGTCCACCAGGTCGGCGCGGCGGTATTCGGGGGCCAGCGGCCCGTCGGTCTCCAGCCGGCGCGTGAGCGTGGCGGCGTCCAGCCATTCGCGTGCCACCTGGGCCAGCGCCTGCTCGAATTCCTCGAAGCGGTCCTCGGGCACGGTGCAGCCCGCCGCCATGGCATGGCCGCCAAAGCGCAGCAGCACGCCGGGGTGGCGCTTGGCGACCAGGTCGAGTGCGTCGCGCAGGTGAAAGCCGGGGATGGAGCGGCCCGAACCTTTGAGCTCATGCTCCTTGCCCGGCGCCCCGCTGGCGGCGAAGACGAAGGTGGGGCGGTGCAGCCGGTCCTTGATGCGCGATGCGACGATGCCCACCACGCCCTCGTGGAAGTCGGGGTCGAACACGCTGATGGCCGGCGGCGGTTCTTCGCCGTCCTCGAACAGGTTCTCGGCCAATAGTTGCGCCTGCTCGCGCATGCTGCCCTCGATTTCGCGGCGCTCGCGGTTGATGGCGTCGAGCTGCTGCGCCAGGTGGTCGGCGCGCGCGGCGTCGTCGGTCAGCAGGCATTCGATGCCCAGCGTCATGTCGGCCAGGCGCCCGGCGGCGTTGATGCGCGGGCCCAGCGCAAAGCCGAAGTCGAAGGTGGTGGCCAGGGGCGGCTGGCGCCCGGCCACGCGCAGCAGCGCCGCGATGCCGGGCTGCATCTGGCCCGCGCGGATGCGCTTGAGGCCCTGCGCCACCAGGCGCCGGTTGTTGGTGTCCAGGCGCACCACGTCGGCCACGGTGCCCAGGGCCACGAGGGGCAGCAGCGGGTCGAGCTTCGGTTGGCTGGCCACGTCGAACAGGCCGCGCGCGCGCAACTCCGAGCGCAGCGCCAGGAGCACATAGAACATCACGCCCACGCCCGCGATGGACTTGCTCTCGAACGTGCAGCCCGGCTGGTTGGGGTTGACGATGGCGTCGGCCTGCGGCAGCTCGCTGCCCGGCAGGTGGTGGTCGGTGACCAGCACCGCCAGGCCCAGCGCCTTGGCCTGGGCCACGCCCTCGCAGCTGGCGATGCCGTTGTCCACGGTGATGAGCAGGTCGGCGCCGCGCTCCTTCACGCGCCGGGCGATCGGCGGGGTCAGGCCGTAGCCGTCGACCACGCGGTCGGGCACGAGGTAGTCGACCTGCTGCGCGCCCAGCAGGCGCAGGCCGCGCACGGCCACGGCGCAGGCGGTGGCGCCGTCGCAGTCGTAGTCGGCCACGATGCACAGGCGCTGGTCGCGGGCGATGGCGTCGGCCAGCAGGCGGGCGGCTTCCTCGATGCCCTTGAGCCCGGCGGGTGGCAGCAGGCGCGCCAGGCCGTCGTCCAGGTCGTCTTTGGCCGTCACGCCACGTGCGGCGTACAGCCGCGCCAGCAGCGGGTGGATGCCGGCCTGCTCCAGCGCCCAGGCGGCGCGGGGCGGGATGTCTCTAGCTATTATTTTCATAGCTTCTCGCGCACGTCCGCAAAGCGCTGGGGTCGGAAAATGCTTGAAATCTTTTGTCCCCACGAGCGCGGCGCCGTCTGCCAGGTGAGCGCGCCGCGCTCGCCGCACAGCGTGAGCCGCGCCGCGCCGCCGCGCGCCACATGCGCGTCCAGCCGCGCCAGCGCGCCGGCGTCGAGCGCCTGCCAGGCACCGGCCCAGGCGGTCCAGTCCTCGCGAAGTGCGGCGTCCCGCAAGCCGTCCTCGACCACGGGCGGCGGTGCCGGGGGCCGGGGCGCCTGGGGCAGCCGGCCCGCGCCGTGCACCCAGAAGGCGTTGACCGGCGGCAGGCGCCGGGCCTCGCGCGCCTCGTTGAAGGGGTGGGTGTAGAGCAACATCTGCATCTCGCTGTGCAGGCGGCGCAGCGGGTGGGTCTTCTGTTCGCCGGGCAGCCAGTGCGAGACGTCGCGGTGCAGCACGCGTTCGGGCGAGGCGGTGACCAGGTCGGCCAGCGGTTCGCCCCGGGCCAGCCAGCGCGTGGGCTGGTCATAGAGCAGGGTGATGCCGTCTTCCTCGAACCACGGCGCCATGAGGGCGAGCAGGGCGCGCGACTCGTCCATGGTGAGTTGCAGCTGGGCCGGGTCTTCGAGCGTGACGTGGTCGGCGCCTACGCGCCAGTGGCAGGGCGTGACGAAGGCCCAGGCGCCCTGGGCGGCCTCGGCGTGGCGGCCCTGCTGGTGCAGGTGGTGCGCGGCCCAAGGGATGCGGCCGGGGGCGCTGGGCAGGCAGAGTGCGCGCGCCAGGGCGCGCTCGTGCGGGGCAGAGAGGGCGTCGTCGTCCCCCAGGTCGCTCTCGTGCAGCGTGAGGCGCGCGAGCAGCCGCTCCAGGTGGGGCAGGGCCAGGCCGGCAAGGGCCTGCGGGCTGGCCTCGGAGGCACCGGCGGCGTAGGGGATGAGCAAATGGAGGATGTCCGACATGCCGGGTATTTTGCGGGATGCCACAATCGCGGGCTCATGCAAATCCCTTACGAACTGGCCCTGGGCTGGCGCTACACCCGCGCGGGCCGCGCCACGCGGCGCAACGGCTTCATCTCGTTCATCTCGGGCGTGTCCATGCTGGGCATCGCGCTCGGGGTGGCGGCGCTCATCATCGTGCTCAGCGTGATGAACGGCTTTCAGAAAGAGGTGCGCGACCGCATGCTCAGCGTGGTCTCGCACATCGAGATTTTTGCCCCGGCCGGCGCGGCCATGCCCGACGTGGCGCGCACGCTGCAGGAGGCGCGCCAGCACCCGCAGGTGGTGGGCGCGGCGCCGTTCGTCGCGGCGCAGGCGCTGCTGGCGCGCGGCGAAGACATGAAGGGCGCGCTGGTGCGCGGCATCGACCCGGCGCGCGAGCCCGAGGTCACCGATCTGGTGGCCGGCAGCCAGGGCGAGGCGCTGGCGCAGCTCGTGCCGGGCGAGTTCCGCGTGGTGCTGGGCGGAGAGCTGGCGCGCATGCTGGGCGTGCGCGCGGGCGACGTGGTCACGCTGATCGCGCCCAGCGGCCAGGTCACGCCCGCGGGCGTGGTGCCGCGCATCAAGCAGATGCAGGTGGCTGGCACCTTTGATTCGGGCCACTACGAATACGACTCCACCCTGGTGCTGCTGCACCATGAGGACGCGCAGCGCATCTTCCGCCTTGAAGGGCCCACCGGCATCCGCCTCAAGCTGCGCGACCTGCACCAGGCGCGCACCGTCGCGCAGGATCTGGCCCAGTCCCTGAGCGGCGACCTGCTGATTCGCGACTGGACGCAGCAGAACCGCACCTGGTTCGCCGCTGTGCAGCTCGAAAAACGCATGATGTTCATCATCCTCACGCTGATCGTGGCCGTGGCGGCGTTCAACCTGGTGTCCACGCTGGTGATGACGGTGCAGGACAAGCGCGCCGACATCGCCATCCTGCGCACCCTGGGCGCGAGCCCGCGCAGCATCATGGGTATCTTCGTGGTGCAGGGCGCGATGGTCGGCGTCATCGGCACCCTGGCCGGGCTGCTGCTGGGCCTGGGCATTGCGTTCAACATCGACGTGATCGTGCCCGCCATCGAGCAGATGCTCAGCGCCAGCTTCCTGCCCAAGGACATCTACCTCATCAGCCGCATGCCCAGCGACCCGCAGAGCGCCGACATCGTGCCCGTGGGCGTGATCTCGCTGGTGCTGGCCTTCGTGGCAACGCTGTACCCAAGCTGGCGCGCCAGCCGCGTCAACCCTGCGGAGGCCTTGCGCTATGAATAATGTAGCTAGTGGCGCTTATCCAGAAAGCGCTGGAGGCGCAAAACCCTTTAAAAACGAGGTGGTGCTGCAGGCCCGGGGCCTGACCAAGCGTTTCACCGAGGGGCGACTCGATGTGACCGTTTTGCACGGTGTGGACCTGGAAGTGCGCGTGGGCGAGACCTTGGCCATTGTTGGTGCCTCGGGCTCGGGCAAGAGCACGCTGCTGCACCTGCTGGGCGCGCTCGATGCACCCACGTCGGGCAGCGTGCACCTGCATGGGCGGAATCTGGCGCAGATGTCTGCAGCGCAGCAGGGCGACTTGCGCAACCAGTACCTGGGCTTTGTCTACCAGTTTCACCACCTGCTGCCCGAGTTCAGCGCGCTCGACAACGTGGCCATGCCGCTGCGCATCCGCCGCCTGCCTTACGAAGAATGCACGCGCCAGGCCGCGCAGATGCTGGCCCACGTGGGCCTGGCGGGCCGCGTGCAGCACCGCCCGGCCGAGCTGTCGGGCGGCGAGCGCCAGCGCGTGGCCATTGCGCGTGCCCTGGTCACGCAGCCGGCTTGCGTGCTGGCCGACGAGCCCACGGGCAACCTCGACCGCGTGACGGCCGAGGGGGTGTTCCAGCTCATGCTGCAACTGGCGCGGGAGCAGGGGACGGCGTTTGTCATGGTGACGCATGACGAGACGCTGGCGGCGCGGTGTGACCGGGTGCTGAGGCTGGTGGCGGGGCGGCTGGATTCGGCTGCGTAGTTTTTGTGTCTGTGCTTTTTGCGAAGTGCGGAGGCCGGGGTGTGCGCCCGGCGGCGCAGTAACTTTCTTTTGCTTCGCCAAAAGAAAGTCACCAAAGAAAAGGCGACCCTACTGTCTGCGACGGGTTTTTGGGGTCAGAGCCCCAATTCACCGAGCCTTCGGCTCGCCCGGAGGGTGCGGTGCTGCGCACCGCAGTGAAATGGGTGTCTGCCCCCAATAACCCGCAACCTGAGGTGCTCGGATGCGGGGTGCGCCGCGTAACTCACTGCGCTGCTGCGCAGCTCCGTTCGGACAGACGCGGCAAGCTAGTTTACGAAGCGTGGGTGTGTCCTGCGGCACACCCACGCCACCCCGCCTCCTGCGCGCCCCAGGCGCATACAGAAGGGGTGGGGAGCCCAACTACCCAACAGCCATACGGGCCATCGCTGCGCTCGGCCTGCGCCAACCCGGCCGAGCGCAGCGATGGCCCGGGTGGTGGTGCGGTTGCGGGTTCCCTTCTGTGCGTGCCGAGAAGCGCCGGGCAGGGGGT
>JANJVG010000117.1 GCA_024710165.1 Burkholderiaceae bacterium | reverse complement strand
CTATGGCCCTGATGCTCCAGCCCTGCTGGCGCAGCGATGCCAACGTCACTCTGTCTTCTGGCTGCAAGTGTTCGTATCTCGTTCTCATTTGCGTACATTACCCTCGGTGAGGGTGTTGCACTTCAGATTTGAGACCGCCCTGCAACAAGACCATTGGCTGGGCAAGAAGCAACAAGAATTCGGCTCAGGAGTTCTTCAGTTTTCTGTGTCGAGTAACCAACTGACTCATTGGATGAGTTGTTGAGCTTGTCCATATGCCAGACGTCATCAACGACAACGCCTTCACGCATGACATCGTCAAGAAAGCGCTTTATGCGCTCACCATTACCAGCGTCAGACAAAACATATTCGCGTCCATCGTGATCAACGTGGACTTTTTGTTTTCGTTTCTTTACATACTCTTCTTTTGAGTCCCACATCTCGAAGAACGACGCAAAGTGTTGAAGGTCGCTCTTTCCGTACATGAAAAGCGTGTCGTGACGCTTCTCGAAGGACGTCTGTAGTTGCTTATTCCAGCCGGAGTAGTGCCAGACAATTTCATTGCGAAAGTTCTTTTTTCCAAAAATCTCATCCAGCACCAGCTTGACGTAATGCCCCACATGCCAATCCAGATGCACATAAATGCTGCCGGTATCCGCCAGCAGCTCGCGCATCAGGATCAGGCGCGGCGTGATCATGGCCAGATAGGACGCTGTGCCGTCGCTCCAGGTATCGGAATACGCGAATTGCTCGATCACCGTGGGCTTTTGCTCTAGCTCCACGCCCGGTAGCGTGACCTTGGTGCGGTAGTCGGCCTTGCTGTCAAACGGCGGGTCGATGTAAATCAAATCGACCTTGCCGCGCAGGCTGGGCGTGTCTTCATCGCCCGCCAGCAGCGCGGCCATGGCGAGCAGGTTGTCGCCGTAGATCAGGCGGTTGGCCCAGGGCGCGGGGGTCGGAGCATCGTGCATGGCGCCCAGCGTGGCCTGCGCGCTGGTCAGCAAGCTGCCTTGTCCCGGTGCAAACACGTTTTGCTGCGCGCTGCGCTGTTGCTGGGTTACCCAGTCTTGCGCGGCGCTGTCTTTGGCGGGCAGCACCACTTCGCGCGTTTGCAGGCGCACGCGCTGGCGGTTTTCCAGGCCTTCCAGGATGCGTTCGGCCTGTTTGCGCCCGTTGGCGACGATTTCGGGGAGTTGTTCGAGCAGGGACTTGGGCATGGGGAGGACGATGGCCTCAACCGGCGGTTGAGCGATGAAATCAAGCGGTTTTTGATTTCATTATCAATCAAATGTTGATTGATTTTTCAAGCGTTCCGTAGCTTGCGCTCAATGAACGAGAAGATCGAATTCAGCAGCCGTTTGCGCCAAGCCATGACGGATGCGGGCTATGCGGCCAGCCCCTCGGTGTTGGAGCATGAGTTCAATTTGCGCTGGTATGGCCGCTCCATCAGCAACCAGGCGGCGTGGAGTTGGCTCAACAGCAAGGCGATACCAACACAGGAAAAGATTCAGGTGCTGGCCGAGTGGCTCAAGGTAGCACCTGAGGTGTTGCGCTTTGGTGATGCCGTGCGCAAATCGGTGCAAAAGCATCGCGAGCGCTGGGACGAAGGAGTCGGTTATCTGGAACGCGAAACCTTCGACGCCTTCCTGCAATTGCCCGCTCCGCAGCGCAAGCTGATCCGGGAAGTCATCCTCACATTCGCCAAGGTGCACCAAGGCGGCGCTGCACCACGCGATGCCTCGGCAGGCAAGGCATCGTCAGAGTAATCAAAAACCATAGCTGCTTGCGCTTGCTGCAAAAGCGCTTGAGCCGAATTTGGCTCAAAACCCCGGGGATTGCCGCTGTGCTTTCTTCCCCGGCCCGCAGCGCCGGGCACAATACCCGCCACCATGCTGACCTATCCCCACATCGACCCCGTCGCGCTCCAGCTCGGCCCCGTGGCCATCCACTGGTACGGGCTGACGTATCTGGCGGCCTTTGGCCTGTTCATGTTTCTGGGGCTGCGGCGCCTGCGGCACGAGCCCTTCGCCTCGTTGCGGGGAAAGGGCGCATGGTCGCGCCGGGATGTGGAGGACATTCTTTTCCTCGGCGTGGTCGGCGTGATCGTCGGTGGGCGTCTGGGCTACTGCCTGTTTTACAAGCCGGGCTACTACGCCGCGCACCCGCTGGAGATCTTTGCCGTGTGGCAGGGCGGCATGAGCTTTCATGGGGGGCTGCTGGGCGTGATTGGCTCCTTCTTCTGGTTCGCGCGCACGCGCCAGCGGCCGTGGCTGCAGGTGGCCGATTTCGTGGCGCCCTGCGTGCCCACGGGCCTGGCGGCGGGGCGCGTGGGCAATTTCATCAACGGCGAGTTGTGGGGGCGTTTTGCCAGCCCCGACCTGCCCTGGGGCATGGTGTTCCCGCACAGCGGCTCCATGCTGCCGCGCCACCCCTCGCAGGTGTACCAGTTCCTGCTCGAAGGGCTGTTGCTGTTCGTGCTGCTGTGGCTGTACGCACGCAAGGAGCGGCGCCAGGGGCAGGTGGCGGCGGCCTTTCTGTTCGGCTACGGCATCTTCCGTTTCATCGCCGAGTACTTCCGCGAGCCCGACAGCTACCTGGGTCTGCTGTCACTGGGCATGAGCATGGGGCAATGGCTGTGCCTGCCCATGATCGTTGGGGGTGTGGGGCTCTGGCTCTGGAGCGCACGCCGGGCCTGATTCACGAGGCCCTGGTGTCTTCGCGGTACAGGGCCTCGATTTCTTCGGCGTACTGGCGCTGCACCACGTTGCGCCGGATCTTCTGGGTGGGCGTGAGGCAGCCGTTGTCGATGGTGAATGCGCTCTCCAGCACCGAGAACTTGCGCACATGCGCCACACGCGCCTGGCGGGCGTTGATGGCGTCAATGCCGCGCTGCAACTCTTCGTGCACGGCCGCACTGCGGGCCCAGTCGACGGGGCCGCCGGGTAGCTGGTGTTGCCGGGCAAACGCCTGCAACACATCGGGCTTGAGCGTGAGCAGCGCGCTGAGGTAGTGGCGCGAGTCGCCGATGACCACGGCGTGCTCCACCAGCGGCAGGTTCATCAGGTCGGCCTCGATGTTGCCGGGCGAGATGTTCTTGCCGCCCGAGGTGATGAGCAGGTCTTTCTTGCGGCCGGTCACGTAGATGAAGCCGTCCTCGTCAATGCGGCCCAGGTCGCCGCTGTGCAGCCAGCCGTCCTGCAGGGTCTCGGCGGTTGCCTCGGGGCGGCCGCGATAGCCCCGGAACACGTTCGGGCCCTTGACGAGAATCTCGCCGTCGTCGGCGATGCGCACCTGCATGCCGGGCAGGGTCTTGCCCGCCGCGCCCAGGCGGATGAAGCCGGGCAGGCTGATGGCGGTGGGGCCGCAGTCCTCGGACTGGCCGTACACCTCGCCGATCAGCAGGCCCAGGCCGGTGAAGAACTCCAGGTTTTCCACGGCGATGGGCGCAGCGCCAGAGATGAGGATGCGCGCCTGGTCGAAGCCCAGTGCCGCCTGCACCTTGCTGTGCACCAGCCGGTGGGCGATGGTTTTTTTCAGGTTCAGCAGCGTGCCGGGCTCGCGTCCCTGCAGGGCTTCAGCGTGCCAGGCGCGCCCGGTGCGCAGCGCCCAGCGCGCCAGCCGCGCCTTGACGCCTGTGGCGCCCGCCAGCTTGGTGGCAATGGCGGCCTGCATCTTCTCCCACACGCGCGGCACGCCGAAGAACACCGTGGGGTGCACCTCTTTCAGGTGGTCCCCCAGGCTCTCCAGCGAACGCGCAAAGTACAACTGGTAGCCCGCCAGCGCGTGGTTGCAAATCGACCCGTGCTGCTCGGCGATGTGCGCCAGCGGCAGGTAGGAGATCAGCCGGTCTTGTGGGCCCACCTGGAACGCGGCCGACAGTGCCGCCGAAGTCCAGCTCAGGTTGGCGTGCGTCAGCTCCACGGCCTTGGGGTGGCCCGTGGTGCCCGAGGTGTAGATCAGCGTGCCGATGTCCTCCTCGCGGATGGCGTCCATGCGGCGCTGCACCTCGGCATCGTGCTCCATGCCGCCCAGCGCCAGGAACTGCTCCCAGGCCATGGGCGCGGCCACGCCCTCGGGCACCTGCGGCGGTGCATCGCCCGGCGCCTGGCGCATGAGCACGGTGGCGCGCAGGCGTGCCAGTGCCCGGGGCTCTGCCGCCGCCTTGGCCCACTGCGCTTCGCCTTCCACCAGCAGCAGGCTGCAGCCGCTGTGCTCGACGATGTAGGCAATCTCGTTGGCCGCGCTGCTCCAGTAGATGCCGGCCGCCATGGCGCCCACCATCATCGCGGCCAGGTCCATGGTGGTCCACTCGGGGCGGTTGAAGCCCAGGATGCATACCGCGTCGCCGGGTTGCACGCCCAGCGCCACCAGCGCGCGCGCGGCCTGGCGCACTTGCTGGGCGTATTCCTGCCAGGTGGTGGGCTGCCAGCCCTGGGCGCCGCGCACGAAATAGGCGGGCGCCTGCGGCTGGCGCTGGCTGGTGGCCATGAAGCGGGCCGGGATGCTCTGGAAGCGCTGGTCGCTTGCGGCCAGCGGCCCGCTGTGCGCTAGGGAGGTTGGCATGCTCTTGTCTCCGTTTTTTTGGGGGATGGCCTGCACGTGGAGTGCAGGCGGCGCGCCGGCCCCTCTGGCGGGGGCCTGTCGCGCACAGGCCGGGGGACGCTCAGGCCAAGCCCAGCATCTGGCGGGCCTCGGCGGGGGATGCGATGGCGCGGCCCGCATTGCGCGCGCATTGGGCCAGCGCCTCGATCAGCACACCGTTGCCGCTGGCGCGGCTGCCGTCCGGCAGGTAGAAGGTGTCTTCCAGCCCCGTGCGCAGCATGCCGCCGAGGTCGGCCGTCTTCTGGTGCACGGGCCAGATCTCCTGGCGGCCGATCAGCGTGGCCTGCCACACGGCGCCGGGGGCCATCCACTGCGGCAGCAGTTCCAGCAGCCGCGCGTCGCAGGGCATGCCCGAGGCCACGCCCATCACCAGGTTGTATTCGGGGCGGCCCATGGCAGGCTTGAGCATGCCGTTCCGGATGTACATGGTGACCGAGCGCACGATGCCCACGTCGAAGCATTCGAACTCGGGGTGCGTGCCGCATTCCTCCATCACGTCGAGGAACTGCTGCACCTTGGCCACCGGGTTGTCGAACACCATGGGTGGCCAGGCCCAGGTGCCGTCTTCCTTGAGCTTGAGGTAGTTCAGGCTGCCCGCGTTGCAGGCGGCGATCTCGGGTTGGACGCGGCGGATGCAGGCGAGCGGCCCGCTGATGTCCTTGCCGATGACGCCCGTGGTCAGGTTGATGATGACGCCCGGGCAGGCCGCTCGGATGGCGTCCACCACCTCCTGGGCCACGTCCGGGTCCCAGCTGGGCATGTGGCCCATGCCGGGCTCTTGCGCGCGGATGTGCACATGCATGATGCTCGCGCCCGCGTTGTAGGCGTCGCGCGCCTGCGCGGCCATCTGCGCGGGGGTGACGGGCACCGGGTGTTGCTGGGGGTTGGTCAGCACGCCGGTGAGGGCGCAGGTGAGGATGGCCTTGTTGTTGCTCATGGGTTGGTCTCTTCGTTGGTGAGTGCGAGTTCTGCCAGAACGCTGCCTGCGGCAACGCTGCCCTTGAGGCTGGCGTGCAGGGCGGTGACGATGCCGTCGGCGCGGGCGTTGAGCCACATTTCCATCTTCATGGCTTCGACGCACAGCAGCGGCTGACCGGCCTTGACCGGGTCGCCCACGGCCACAGCAATGGCGCAGACGGTGCCTGCCACGGGTGAGCGCAGCTTGCGCGGGTCCAAGGCCTGGTGGTTTTGCGGGAAGGGCGACTTTTCGTCGAACACAAACACCGTGGCGCCCAGCGCCAGCGTGACCTGGCCACCCTGCACCTGGCAGATGGCCTGGCGCTGCACGCCGTCGATCTGGTAGCTCAGCCGGTGGTCGTGCCAGCCGAGTTGCTCGAAGGCGAACACGGTGCCGTCGGCCAGCTGAACGCTGACCTGCGCCCCGTGGGGGCGGATGCGCACGGCCTGGCTCTCCGTGGTGCCGGCCAGCGTCAGGGTGGTGCTCCACGCGGCCACGCTGTCCGGGCGCAGGGCGCTGGGCGCCTGGGCCACCAGCGCGGCGGCGGCCAGAGCCCAGGTCAGCGTCTCGGGCCGGGGGCGCTGCAGCAGGGGCTCGCCGTCCTGCAACCACTGGTCGATCAGCGTGGTGTGCATGCGCGCTTCGCGGAAGGCCGGGTGGTCCAGCAGGTCGCGCAAAAAGCGCGCGTTGTGGCGCAGGCCCAGCAGCGGGGCGTCGTCCAGCGCGGCCATCAGGCGGCGGATGGCGTCCTGGCGGTTGCGCCCGTGCACGATCAGCTTGGCCACCATGGGGTCGTAATAAGGGCTGATCTGGCCGCCTTCATGGATGCCCGCGTCAATGCGCACCTCGCCAAAGGCGCACTGGCCCTTGGCGCGGCCGGCCAAAGCCCGCTCAGGCCGCCAGAACTGCACCGTGCCGGTCTGCGGCGCGAAACCGTCGTAGGGGTCTTCGGTGTACAGGCGCACTTCAATGGCGTGGCCACTGAGGTGGATGTCCTCCTGAGCCAGCGGCAGCGGCTCGCCCGCAGCCACGCGCAGCTGCCACTCCACCAGGTCGAGCCCGGTGATCATCTCGGTGACCGGGTGCTCGACCTGCAGGCGGGTGTTCATCTCCATGAAGTAGAAGGAGCCGTCCTGGTTGGCGATGAACTCGACGGTGCCGGCACCGACGTAGCCCACCGCCTTCGCTGCCTCGACCGCGGCCTTGCCCATCGCCGCGCGCCGTTCGAGCGTCATGCCGGGCGCAGGCGCCTCTTCCAGCACCTTCTGGTGGCGGCGCTGCACCGAGCAGTCGCGCTCGAACAGGTACACCACGTTGCCGTGGGTGTCGCCGAAGACCTGGATCTCGATGTGGCGCGGCTTGGTGATGTACTTCTCGACCAGCACGTGGTCGTCGCCGAAGCTGGAGCTGGCCTCGCGCTTGCACGAGGCGAGCAGGTCGATGAAGTCCTCGGACTTCTCCACCAGGCGCATGCCCTTGCCGCCGCCACCGGCCGCGGCCTTGATCAGCACCGGGTAGCCGATGGCGTCGGCCTGCTGGTGCAGATACGAGGGCTCCTGGTCGTCGCCGTGGTAGCCGGGGGTGAGCGGCACGCCGGCGGCTTCCATCAGCTTCTTGGCCTCGGACTTCGAGCCCATGGCGCGGATCGCCGACACCGGCGGGCCGATGAAGACGATGCCTTCGCGCTCGCAGGCGTGGCAGAAATCCTCGTTCTCGGACAGGAAGCCGTAGCCGGGGTGGATGGCCTGGGCGCCGGTGGCCTTGGCCGCGGCGATGATCTTGTCGATCACCAGGTAGCTCTCGCGCGCCGCCGCCGGCCCGATCAGCACCGCCTCGTCGGCCAGGCGGACGTGGCGGGCATTGGCGTCGGCCTCGGAATACACCGCGACGGTCTTGATGCCCATGCGGCGGGCGGTCTTGATCACCCTGCAGGCGATCTCTCCACGGTTTGCGATCAGGATCTTGTCGAACATGTCGTCTCCAGCTTCTTGTCGGAATTCAG
>JANJVG010000113.1 GCA_024710165.1 Burkholderiaceae bacterium | reverse complement strand
GAATCCTCGTGCGACGAAACCGGCGTGGCGCTGGTGCAGTCGCAAGGCACAGGCGTGCCCACGCTGCTGGCGCACGCCCTGCACAGCCAGATCGACATGCACCAGGCCTATGGCGGGGTGGTGCCCGAGCTGGCCAGCCGTGACCATATCCGCCGCGTGCTGCCGTTGACCACGGCCGTGCTGGCCGAATCGGGCCGGTCACTCGCCGAGGTGGACGTGGTCGCCTACACGCGCGGTCCGGGTCTGGCCGGGGCGCTTTTGGTGGGCGCGGGCGTGGCCTGCGCACTCGGCGCGGCGTTGGCCAAGCCGGTGCTGGGCGTGCACCACCTGGAAGGGCATCTGCTCTCGCCTTTCCTGAGTGCCGATCCACCGGAATTTCCCTTTGTCGCCCTGCTCGTATCGGGCGGTCACACCCAGCTCATGCGGGTGGATGGCGTGGGCCGCTACGAGCTGCTGGGCGAAACCATCGACGATGCGGCTGGCGAAGCCTTCGACAAGTCGGCCAAGCTCATGGGCCTGGGCTACCCCGGTGGCCCGGCGCTTTCGCGCCTGGCCACGCAAGGTGATCCGGCGGCCTTCAAGCTGCCGCGCCCGCTGATGCACAGCGGCAACCTCGATTTCTCGTTCGCGGGCTTGAAGACGGCGGTGCTGACCCAGGCGCGCAAGCTGGGGGGCGAGCTGGAGGCGCGCAAGGCCGACCTGGCTGCGAGCACGCAGGCGGCCATCGTCGAGGTGCTGGTGAAGAAATCGCTCACGGCGCTCAAGGAAACGGGGCTCCAGCGCATCGTCGTGGCGGGCGGTGTGGGCGCCAACCGCCAGCTGCGCGAGCAGCTCGATGCCGCCTGCGCAAAGCAGCGTGTGCGCGTGCACTACCCCGAGCTGCACCTGTGCACCGACAACGGCGCCATGATTGCCATGGCAGCCGCCATGCGCCTGCAGGCGGGCCAGCAGCAGGCCCACTGCGACTACGCCTTCGACGTCAAGCCGCGCTGGCCGCTGAACGCGATAGGTGGAACACCCCCCTGAGGCGCTTTGCGCCTTCCCCCCGCTCTCGCATCGCTGCGCGATGTGGGCAGGGGGACGCCACCGGTGCCCGCATGTGGGAATGCTGGCAGCCCTTGCACGGTGGCCGCTGGTCTGGGCCGCGCCGCTTGCAGGCGCTGTGGGAAGCGCCCAACGCCATCACGGCGATGCGCCGTCGATCAAGAGGATTTCCGGACTCGGAGCAGTTCGTCGAGGATCAGGCAGGCCGCACCCACGCTGATGCCCGCGTCGGCGATGTTGAAGGCGGGGAAATGCCCGCCATGGAACACGCCCGACAGAAAGCTCCAGTGGAAGTCGAGAAAATCGACCACGTAGCCGTGCAGCAGCCGGTCCACCACGTTGCCCACCGCGCCGCCCAAGATGCTGGCAAGCGAGAAGGCGAACAGCTTCTGGTCCGGGTGCTGGCGCAGTTGCCAGACGATGAACAGCGTGGCCGCCACGCCGATGCCCGTGAAAAACCAGCGCTGCCAGCCTCCGGCATTGGCCAGGAAGGAAAAGGCCGCGCCCGTGTTGTGCGCGCGCACGATGTTGAAGAAGCTGGTGACATAGGTACTGTCACCGAGCTGGTAGTAGCCCAGGATCAGCGTCTTGGTGAACTGGTCGGCCACCAGGATGAGCAGCGCCCACGCCAGCCAGGGCCACGGGCTGGCGCGGCCCCCCGCCATGGTGCGGGCCACTCAGGCGCAGGCCCGGTTTTCACCGGTGCCGTACAGGTTGCTCGTGCAGCGGCCGCACAGCGTGGGGTGTGCCACGTCGTGGCCCACATCCGCCCGATAGTGCCAGCAGCGCTCGCATTTAGCATCAGAACTGGCCGTGACGCTTATTTGAAGAGCGTCACCAGCTATCAATTCAATAGCGGATGTGATGAAGACGAACTTCAGATCATCTCCCAGGCTGGCCAGCAGCGCATGGTCTTCAGGCGCTGCGGTCAGCGTCACACGGGCCTGCAGCGACGAGCCCACCTGCCCAGCGGCGCGCAGGGCCTCGATCTCCTTGTTCACCAGGTCGCGCAAGGCGCGCAGGCGCTCCCACTTGGCCTGCAGGCCCTCGTCGCCCGCGGGGATGGTGCCGTAGGTTTCGAGGAAGATGGATTCGGAACTGCCGAACACCTTCCAGGCCTCTTCGGCCGTGAACGAGAGGAAGGGCGCCATCCAGCGCAGCATGGCGTGCGTGATCTGGTGCAGCGCGGTCTGCGCGCTGCGGCGTGCCATGCTCTTGGGGGCTGTGGTGTAGAGGCGGTCCTTGAGCACGTCGAGGTAAAAGCCCCCCAGGTCTTCCGAGCAGTAGAGCTGCAGCTTGGCGACCACGGGGTGGAATTCATAGACCTTGTAATGCGCCAGCACCTCCTGCTGGAACTGCGCGGCGCGCGTGAGCGCGTAGCGGTCGATCTCCAGCATCTGGTCGAACGGCACGGCGTCCTTTGCCGGGTCGAAGTCGCTCACGTTGGCCAGCAGGAAGCGCAGCGTGTTGCGGATGCGGCGGTAGGCATCCACCACGCGGGCCAGGATCTTGTCGTCGATGGCCAGGTCGCCCGAGTAGTCGGTGGCGGCACACCACAGGCGGATGATCTCGGCGCCCATCTTGCCGCTCACCTCCTGCGGCGAGACGGTGTTGCCCACCGACTTGCTCATCTTCTTGCCCTGGCCGTCCACCGTGAAGCCGTGCGTGAGCAGGCCGCGGTAGGGCGCGCGGCCGAAGATGGCGCTGGCCAGCAGCAGCGAGCTGTGGAACCAGCCGCGGTGCTGGTCGTGGCCTTCAAGGTACAGGTCGGCCTCGGGGCCGCTGTCGTGGTGCATGCCGGCGTGCGTGCCGCGCATCACATGCCAGAAGGTGGAGCCGGAGTCGAACCACACTTCCAGGATGTCGGTGCTCTTGGTGTAGTGCTGCGCATCTTCAGCGCCCAGGATTTCCTCGGGCGTCACGCGGCTCCAGGCCTCGATGCCGCCCTGCTCGACGATGGCCGCCGCCTGGTCCATGATTTCCATGGTGCGCGGGTGCAGCTCGCCCGAATCCTTGTGCAGGAAGAAGGGCAGGGGCACGCCCCACGAGCGCTGGCGCGAGATGCACCAGTCGGGCCGGCCGGCGATCATGTCGCGCAGGCGGGCCTTGCCGTTTTCGGGGTAGAAGCTCGTCTGCTCGATGGCGGCCAGGGCCGTCTGGCGCAGCGTGCCTGGGGCTTTGTCCTGGGTGAACACGCCCTCGCCCTCGTCCATGCGCACGAACCACTGGGCCGCGGCGCGGTAGATCACGGGCGTCTTGTGGCGCCAGCAGTGCGGGTAGCTGTGGGTGATGGTGGTGGTGCCCATCAGGCGGCCGGCGGCCTGCAGCGTCTCGATGATGACGGGGCAGGCCTTCCAGATGTTCATACCGCCGAACAGGGCCAGCGACTCGTCGTAGCGGCCGTTGCCCAGCACGGGGTTGAGGATGTCGTCGTACTTCAGGCCGTGCGCCACGCAGGAGTTGAAGTCTTCCACGCCGTAGGCGGGCGAGGAGTGCACGATACCCGTGCCGTCGCTGGCGGTGGCGTAGTCGGCCAGGTACACGGGCGAGAGGCGGCGGTAGCCCTCGTGCACGTCGTGCAGCGGGTGCTCGAACTCGATGCCCGCGAGCTTCTCACCCTGGGCCACGGCCAGCACCTGGCCCGAGAGGCCCCAGCGCGCCATGCAGTCATCGACCAGCGTGGCGGCCATGACGAACAGGCCGCGCTCGGTGTCCACCAGGGCGTAGGGCAGTTCGGGGTTGAGGTTGAGCGCCTGGTTGGCGGGGATGGTCCAGGCTGTGGTGGTCCAGATGACGGCGAAGGCGTCCTTCTCCAGCGATGCCAGGCCGAAGGCGGCGGCGAGCTGGGCCGGGTCGTGCGCCTTGAAGGCCACATCCAGCGTCTGGCTCTTCTTGTCCTGGTATTCGATCTCGAACTCGGCCAGCGAGGAGCCGCAGTCGAAGCACCAGTACACGGGCTTGAGGCCGCGGTACACGTAGCCGCGCTCCATGACGCGCTTCAGGGCGCGCAGCTCGCCCGCCTCGCTGGCGTAGTTCATGGTCTTGTAGGGGTTGTCCCATTCGCCCAGCACGCCCAGACGCTTGAAGTCCTCCATCTGCTGGGCGATCTGCTCGGTGGCAAACGCCCGGCCCTTGGCCTGCATCTCGTCGCGCGGCAGATTGCGGCCGTGGAGCTTTTCGATGGCGTTTTCGATCGGCAGGCCGTGGCAGTCCCAGCCGGGCACGTAGAGCGCGTCGAAACCCTCCAGTTGGCGCGCCTTGGTGATCATGTCCTTGAGGATCTTGTTCACCGCGTGGCCGATGTGGATCTGGCCGTTCGCGTAGGGCGGGCCGTCGTGCAGGATGAACTTGGGCGCGCCGCAGCGCGCGTCGCGCAGCTTCTTGTAGATGCCTTTTTCGTCCCATTCCTTCACCCAGCCGGGCTCGCGCTTGGGAAGGTCGCCGCGCATGGGGAAGGGCGTGTCGGGCAGGTTCAGGGTGCTGCGGTAGTCGGGGGTGTTGGCGTCGGACATGGCGGAAGGGGGTTTCTGGACTCGACAAGCTCTGGGCCTGGGCCAGGTGCGGCCCGGCAAGCGGGGCAGGGTGTTGGCGATGAGCCTGCCAGAGCCTGTCGAAAGGCGGCGGGCGGTGCCAACGCGTCAAATTCGGTCGCGCGTGGTCTGGCGGCGGGTTTCGGCGTGGGCGGCGAACCAGGCGCGCGCATCGGCACAGTCCTTCGCAATGCCTTGGGTGAGGGCATCGAGGCTGTCGTACCGGAGTTCGTCGTGCAGTTTGTGCAGCAGTTCCACGCGGATGATTTTACCGTAGGCCCCTTCGGCGCCCAGGTGCTCTGGCCACTCCAGGCAATGGGTTTCGAGCAGCACGCGGCCGCCGTTGACGTCGTTCGGGTCCAGCGAGGGGCGGATGCCCAGGTTGGCCACGCCGGGCAGGGGGTGTTCCGACAGGCCATGCACCAGGACGGCGAAGATGCCGCTGGCGGCGGGCTTCCAGTGCGCAAAGCGCAGGTTGAGGGTGCGAAAGCCATTGCCCGCGCTGTCCCCGCTGGCGCCCAGGTGGCGCCCGAGTTTGCGCCCGTGCACCACGTGGCCCGAAATGGCGTAGGGGCGGCCGAGCAGTTGCGCTGCGTCCTCCATGCGTCCGGTACCCAGCGCCGCACGCACCTCGGAGCTGGAGACGCGCAGGCCGTGCACCTCGTAGCTCATCATGCGCGCCACGTCAAAGCCCTGGGCCTGGCCGGCGGCGTCGAGCATGGCGTAGTCGCCCGCGCGCTGCTTGCCAAAGCGGAAATCGTCGCCCACCAGCACGTAGCGCGCGCCCAGGCCGCGTACCAGCACCTCGTCGATGAAGGCTTGTGGCGACTGCGAGGCCAGCCGGGCATCAAAGGGCAGCACCACGGTCTGCTGCACGCCGTAGCGTGCCAGTTCCGAGAGCTTGTCGCGCAGCGTGCCGATACGGGCTGGGGCCAGTTCGGGTTTGTTCAGGGCACCGGCGAAGTAGTCGCGCGGATGGGGCTCGAAGGTGAGCGCGCAGCTTTGCACACCACGCTGCGCAGCTTCGCCGTTGAGTAGCGCCAGCATGGCCTGGTGGCCCCGGTGCACACCGTCGAAATTGCCGATCGTCAGCGCGCAGGCGGGGGCAATTCCGGGGTGGCGGAAACCGCGAAAGATCTTCATGGATCGTTATCTTTTTAATAGCGTCTTGCACACGGCCATCAAGCGCAAGACACCGATTTGACTTGAAATGAGCGTATATTGTGACGCAGCCGCTCCTGGCCGCACTGTGCGCAGGTCTGGCACCCGACATCTGCATCCATTCCTTGCCGGCTTTGTTGTTCGAGGAGGCGCGTTGTGAAGGTCTTGAAGCTATCGGCCCAGGGCTTGCCCCAGTCGTGGATCTCGCTGGAACAGGCGGTGATCCACTACGCTGCGGGCGAGGTGCGCTGGGAGTCCGGCGGGGAAATCGCCGTTTTCCACGGGGGCCACAACGCAGTGACGGGGCGGCAGTCGGTGATCGCCGTCAACAGCATCATCGGCACCAAGGGCGTGCCGGCCATCAACCCCTTTGATCTCGAGCCGGGCCTGACCAACGCCAAGCTGTTCGCCCGTGACCGCAATATCTGCGCCTACTGCGGCGCCCATTTCCACGAGGAAAGCCTCACGCGCGAGCACATCGTGCCGTTTGCCAAAAAGGGGCAGGACCACTGGATGAACGTGGTCACCGCCTGCCGCCCCTGCAACCACCGCAAGGGCCCGCGCACGCCCGAACAGGCCCACATGCCGCTGCTGTACGCGCCCTACGTGCCCAGCCTGTGGGAAGACTTCATCCTGCGTAACCGGCGCATCCTGGCAGACCAGATGGAGTTCCTGATGGCGCATGTGCCGAGGTCGTCGCGGCTGCTGACATAAAAGCAACACGGTCGCGGGATGGATGTCGCAGAGGTGGAGCGCGTTTGCCGCCGGAAAACTACAATGTTTGCTTACTATTTTCGTCAACTCTTTCGAGAAAGTCCCATACCATGACCTTTCGCCGTTCCGTCATTACGAGTTGTGCTCTTGCCTTGCTGGCCGCTGTCGCCGGGACCGCGTCTGCCCAGCAAGCCAAGGAGGTGAAGATCGGCTATGCGCTGGCCATCAATTCGCACTATGGCGCCGCGGCACAGGCCTGGGCTGATTCGGTCGAGAAGGGGACCAAACAGGCCTTCAAGTTCAAGCAGTTTCCCTCCAGCGCCCTGGGCGGCGAGCGCGAACTGATCGAAGGTCTGCAACTGGGCACGGTGGAGGCCATCATCGTGTCCACCGGCGCGCTCAGCAACTTCGTGCCGGAAGTCGGCGTGGTGGACATTCCCTTCCTGTTCCGTGACACCGCCCATGCGCGCAAGGTGCTCGACGGTGAGTTTGGCCAGGATCTGCTGACCAAGTTCAAGAAGCGCGGCCTGATCGCTTTGGCGTGGGGTGAACAGGGCTTCCGCCATCTGAGCAACAACAAGCACCCTGTGGACAAGCCCGAGGACCTCAAGGGGCTGAAGATCCGCACCATGGAAAACCCGGTGCACATCCTGGCCTTCCGCACCATGGGTGCCTCGCCCACCCCCATGGCTTGGCCCGAGGTGATCGGCGCCCTGCAGCAGGGTACCATCGACGGTCAGGAAAACCCGCTCTCCGTCTTCGTTTCCGCCAAGCTCTGGCAGGTGCAGAAGAACCTGACGTTGACCGGCCATGTCTACGCACCGGTCGCCTTGGTCGTCTCGCCCGCCTTCTTCGGCAGTCTGACGGAGGCGCAAAAAGCCGCCTTTATCGAGGGGGCCAAGTTGGGTGCCCAGGCGTCACGCAAGTTCGTTGACGATGTTGAGAAGAAGGGCGTGGAAGAGATCAAATCGCACGGCGTGAGTGTCGTGACCCAGGTGAACAACGCCCCCTTCCAGGCTGCCCTGACGCCCGCCTACAAGCAGTACGCGGCCAAGTATGGCCAGAAGACGCTGGATCAGATCGCAGCGGTCAAATAAGCAGCGACTTTTGTCTTGAACCCCCACCGCCCGGCCTTGTCCGGGCGTTTGTTTTGCTTCCAAGGCCCGATACGCCGGAGCCGCCCTTGACTATGTTGAACCGCATCGAACGCATCCTGGTGGCCTGCAACCGCTGGTTGCTGATCCTGTTGCTGGTAGCCATGGCATGCATCGTCTTTGCCAATGTGGTGCTGCGCTACACCACTGGAGATTCCATCGTCTGGGCCGAGGAGGTGGCGCGGCACCTGATGATCTGGGTCACGTTTCTCGGGGCAGGGCTGGTGCTGCGCTTTGGTGGCCACGTCGCCATCGACAACCTGCACCAGGCCGTGAGCACTCGTGCTGCCCGCTGGTTGCGCACCGTAGTGGCCGTGGGTATCGGTATCTTCTGCCTGGCGATGATCTATTTCTCAATCCTCTACGTCTGGGCGACGCGATTCCAGACAACGGCGGCCACCGACATCCCGATTTCCTTCATTTACCTTGCCATGCCGGTGGGGTTTCTGCTGATGTTCGTGCACCTGCTGTTCATCGTGCGCGGTTATATCGCCGATGGCAGCTATATCGAGTCCGGTGAAATGGATGCCGAGGCGGCAGCCTCCCTCTGACCGACCGACTCCAAAGACAGGCCATGACTCTCACTCTTTTCATTGCCGCCGTCGTGCTGATGGCGCTGGGCTTTCCGGTCGCTTTTGCGCTGGCCATATCGGCGGCATTGGCGGTGTTCGTTGGTGGGCGCTATCCGCAGCTTGTGGTTTTCAAGGAGATGTTCACCGGCATCGACAGTTTTCCGCTGATGGCGGTGCCGTTTTTCATCCTGGCCGCCGAACTGATGTCGGGTGGGGCACTGACGGCCGTGTTGCTACGGTTCGCGGCGCAGTTCGTCGGGCATCTGCGGGGCGGGCTGGGTTATGCCAACGTGCTGTCGTTGACACTGTTCTCGGGAATTTCCGGCTCCGCACTGGCCGATGCGGCCGGCCCAGGCTCCATGATGGTCAAGATGATGGACAAGGCCGGCTATTCGCGTGCCTATGCTGCGGCGCTGACATCGAGCACGGCCATCGTGGGCCCGATCATTCCGCCGTCCATCAGCATGATCATCTATGCCATGCAGGATGAGCAGGTGTCGGTGGGTGGACTGTTCATGGCGGGCTTTTTGCCAGGCCTTCTGATCGCCCTGGCCATGGCCTTCGTCAACTGGCGTGTCTGCACCAAACGTGGGTACCGCTCCACCCAGCCGCGTCCCTCAGGGCGCGAGATGCTGGTCAACAGCATCAAGGCGGTGCCTGCATTGATGCTGATCGTGTTGATCCTGGCCGGCATCCGCTTCGGCGTCTTCACGCCGACGGAGGCTTCGGTGATTGCCGTGTTCTATGCCCTGGTCTGCGGCAAATGGATCTACCGCACGCTGGAGTGGAAGGCGTTGCCGGCCATTGTGGCGCGCTCGGCCTTGCTGACGGCTTCCGTGCTGCTGGTCATGGCAACCTCGGCGGCTTTCGCATGGGTGTTGACGGTGGAAGGTGTGCCGCAGCAACTGTCGCAAACCATCGTGGGTTGGGATCTGTCGCCGGTCACCTTTCTGATTGCGGTCAACCTGCTGTTGCTGGTCTTCGGCATCTTCATGGAGCCGCTACCTGGCGTGATGATCCTGGTGCCCATCCTGGCGCCGATCGCCGCCTCGCTGGGCATCGACCCGACACACTTCGCCATGGTGGTGATCTTCAATCTCACGCTGGGCATGATCACGCCACCCGTTGGCGGCCTGCTGTTCGTCACGGCCGTTTCTACCAAGGTGTCGATGGCAGCGTTGACGCGCGAATTGCCTCCCTTCCTGCTGGCGCATTTCGTGGTGCTCGCCTTGTTGACCTTTGTGCCCGCCATTTCTACCTGGCTGCCCCACACCCTGGGGTTCTGAAGGCACCAAAAACAAAGGGCTCTTGCGAGCCCTTTGTCATGTCATGGGGTGGAGCCGCGTTCAGGCGAAAACCCCTGCGGTATCTTGCATGCGTGCCGACACCTCGCCCAGGTGGTGCAGCGTGTCGCCAAAGGTCATTTCCAGCTGCGTGAGCTTCTTGAAGTAGTGGCTGACGATGTATTCGTCGGTCACGCCGATGCCGCCGTGCAGTTGCACGGCCTGCTGGCCTACGAAGCGCATGGACTGTCCCAGCTGCACCTTGGCGCGGGCCATGGCGGCGCGGCGTTCGGGGGCGGGGGCGCCGAGCTTGAGGCTGGCGTAGTAGCTCATGGAGCGGGCCAGTTCGAGCTGCATCTTCATGTCGGCCACGCGGTGGCGCAGGGCCTGGAAGCTGGCGATGAACACGCCAAATTGCTTGCGCTGGTTCATGTACTCGACCGTGATGGCCACGGTCTTGTCCATCACGCCCACGGCTTCGGCGCAGGCGGCGGCGATGCCGGTGTCCACGGCCAGCTCCAGGGCGGCCAGGCCGTCCTGGGTGATCAGTGTGGCGGGTGCGTTGGTCAGCTGCACTTCCGCGGCACGGCTGCCGTCCTGGGTGACGTAGCCCTGGGTGCTCACCCCGCTGGCCGAGCGCTCGACCAGAAAAAGCGCCATCGCACCGTCGAGCTGAGCGGGCACGATGAACGCGTCAGCATGATCGCCAGCAGGTACTATGCTTTTGGTAGCTGTCAGCGTATATCCAGATTGGGCTGGAGCCGCTTTTGCATCGCAAATATCGAGACGGTAGCGTGCCTTGCGCTCTTGCTGCGCCAGCACCACCAGTGCTTCGCCGCTGGCCATGCGAGGCAACCAGGTCGATTGAGCCGCAGCGGGGGCGTAGTGCGAGAGCACGGCACTTGCGATAAAGCCCTGGGCCACCGGTTCGAGCACGATGCCGCGCCCCAACTCCTCTGCCACCACCATGGCGTCGATCGCGCCCTGGCCCATGCCGTCGTGCTGTTCGGGCACGGTGAGGGCAGTGAGGCCCAGTTCGGCCAGTTCGCCATAGACGGCACGATCGAAGCCGCCCGCGGCGACGATGGCCCGGCGGCGTTCGAAGGTGTAGCCCTTGTCCACCCATTTGCGTACGGCGTCGCGCAGTTGTTCCTGGTCGTCAGAAAAATCGAAATCCATGTGTCTCTCCTTGTGCCGGTTGTGGCGCCGTGGCGCCTTTTTCATGCAACCAGCGAAGCTCTAGCTGGAACCCCCTCCTGGGGAAGGGGCACGGGGGAGCAGTCCTGCCCCGCAGCGCGCGGACTGCCCGGGGCGTCAGCCGAGGACCGTCTGCGCCACGATGTTGCGTTGCACTTCATTGCTGCCACCGTAAATGGTGGTTTTGCGCAGGTTGAAGTAGGTGGACGCCAGCGGCGCATTGGCGGTGACGCCGCCAGGGAAGTTGCCCTGCCAGCCCGCCTCCATGGCTTCTTCGATGAAGGGCATGGCAAAGGGGCCGGCGGCGAGCATCATCAGCTCTGCGTAGCGTTGCTGGATTTCGCTGCCCTTGATTTTGAGCAGACCGGCAATGTCGAGCGAGTTCTTGCCACTCTTCTCGGCCGATAGGACGCGCAGCACCAGCATTTCCAGGGCCACGATGTCCACTTCGAGCAGGGCGATCTGGTCACGGAAACGCTGGTCGTCCCACATACCTTCGGTTTTGGCGATGCGCTTGAGGCGCTCGAGCTCGCGCTTGCTGCGGTTCACGTCGGCAATGTTGGTGCGTTCGTGGCTCAGCAGGTGCTTGGCGTAGGTCCAGCCTTTGTTTTCTTCGCCGATGAGGTTTTCAGCAGGCACCTCGACGTTGTCGAAGAACACCTCGTTGACCTCGCACTCGCCATCGAGCAGCTTGATGGGGCGCACGGTGACGCCAGGCGACTTCATGTCCAGCAGCAGGAAGGAAATGCCGGTCTGCGGCTTGCCCTCGTTGCTGGTGCGCACCAGGTTGAACATCCAGTCACCGTGCTGGCCCAGCGTGGTCCAGGTCTTTTGCCCGTTGACGATGTACTTGTCCCCGACGCGCTCGGCGCGGGTCTTGACCGATGCCAGGTCCGAGCCCGAGCCGGGCTCCGAGTAGCCTTGGCTCCACCACACTTCGCCGCTGGCGATGCCGGGCAGGAAGCGCTTTTGCTGCTCGGCATTGCCGAAGGCCATGATCACCGGGGCCACCATGACGGGGCCGAACGGGATGATGCGCGGGGCGCCTGCCAGCGCGCACTCTTCCTCAAACAAGTGCTTCTGAACGGCGGTCCAGCCGGGGCCGCCAAATTCCTTGGGCCAGCCAAAAGCGAGCCAGCCTTTCTTGCCCAGGATCTTGGCCCAGCCCTGCAGGTCGTCCCGCGTCAGGCGCAGGGCGTTGTGGACTTTGTGGGAAATTTCCGGGGGCAGGTTGGCGTGAACCCATGCGCGAACTTCGTCGCGGAAGGCCTGTTCTTCGGGGGTAAATGCGAGATCCATAGGGTGTGTCTCCTTAGAAGATGACTTTGTAGCACGACCGTTCGTTTTATGCCTGTCCAGATGGAGACATCCCGGATGACACCGCTCCATCGTCTGCCGGGGCGTCCAGGCTAAGCCCGAGCTCTGCACACAGCCGCTGCAGGGTGGTGCGCAGTGCTGCCACCTCGCTCTCGAGTGCCTGCACCCGCGCCTGCAGGCCGGGGGCGTGCCCGTCCGTGGCGCCGCTGGCGGGGCCAGAGGTGTCTACTGGTCCGCACAGCAGGTGGGCCCAGCGCGGCTCGCGTGCCCCCGGTGCGCGGGGCAGCAGAACCACCAGCGGGCCGCCTTTTTCAGGGCTGCGCTCCTGCAGTTCATCCAGGAATGCCTCCACCGAGGAGATGTCGGCGAAGCGATACCAGCGTTCAGCGTTGATGCGCAACTCCCCGGCGGTTTGCGGGCCGCGCAGCATCAGCAGGCCCAACAGCACGGCCGACTGCTCGGGTACACCCACGGCACGCTGAAAATTGTGTTCCCAGCGTGTGGCGCGGCCGCCACTGGTCTCGAACACCAGCGTCAGCAGCTTGAGGCTGTCGAGCGCCTCCTGCGCCTCGGCGTCGCTGAGGTTCATCACCGGGTCGCGCGTAGTCTTCTGGTTGCAGCCCGTGACCACGGCGTTGAGCGTGAGGGGGTAGCTGTCAGGCACGGTGCGGGCTTTCTCCATCAGAGTGGCCAGCACACGGGCTTCGTTGGCGGAGAGGGGGCAGGTGGTGGGGTCAAAGGGCATGGCGGAAAGGCCTCCTGGATAATCACGGCAAATGAAGAACATCGTGATTTTGATCTCCGGCGGCGGCTCCAACATGGCGGCCATCGTGAAAGCCGCGCAGCAGGAGCATTGGGAGCGGCGCCTGGGGGCGCGCGTGGCGGCGGTGGTGAGCAACAAGGTGGATGTTGGCGGGCTGCAATTCGCGCGCGAGCAGGGCATCGCCACCGAGGTGCTGGACCACAAGCAGTTCCCCAGCCGCGAGGCGTTCGACACCGCACTGGCCGCCGTGATCGACCGCCACAGTCCCGCGCTGGTGGTGCTGGCAGGTTTCATGCGGATTCTGACCCCTGGTTTCGTTGCGCACTACGCCGGGCGGCTGGTCAACATCCATCCCTCGCTGTTGCCTGCCTTCACGGGGCTGCACACACATCAGCGCGCCATCGATGCGGGTTGCCGGTTTGCGGGTTGCACGGTGCATCAGGTCACGGCTGAGCTGGACGTCGGCCCCATTGTCGACCAGGCCGTGGTACCGGTGCTGCCAGGTGATACTGCCGATCTGCTCGCTGCGCGTGTGCTCACGCAGGAGCATGTGATTTATCCGCGAGCTGTCGCCGGATTGCTGAAAAAACACGCGTGCCCTGAGCTGAAAGTCCGTTGAGGAACCATACATGTGGTAATCGCAGGCACGGTGCCCACCGCAGCGACAGCCGTCGCTGTCGCGAGGATTTGTCACGCAGCATGGCGGCGATTCTCGGCAGTTCGATGAAGCGCATTTCCAATCCAGAACACGCTTTTTTGCGCCTGGAGCAGGGTCCGGGCGCGATTGGGGTTGATTTTGATCGTTCCCCAGTCCCTAGCGGGGCATGCTGTCGGCTGACTCCATGCAACGAAGCAACTGCGAGTCCCCGGAGCGGATGTGAGGACAAGCGAGTGCGCGTGCTTACTCGCCCCGTGCGCATTCGGCTGGTTTTACAGGCAAGGATGGGACAATCGCCCCCATGCATCCCAACGCCCTTATCGACGCCTGCTCCGAACTCGTCAGGCTCACCCTCACCTTTGAACACCCGGCCGACGCTGTGGTGTCCCGTTTTTTCCGCGACCGCCGGGGTCTGGGCCAGCGCGAGCGCGCGGCCCTGGCCGAGACCGTCTACACCGTGCTGCGCAAGAAGCTTCTGTTCGACCACATGGCGCCCTCGGGCTCCGGGCCGAAGGAGCGGCGCCTGGCCATCCTGGGTTTTGCGCACTGGCAGGACGAGGAAGCCCGGCGCAGCAACCCGAAGGCCGTGCACGGTCCGCGCGACTTCCTGCAGGCGGCCTTGAACGACCGCGAGAAACAATGGCTGGCGCAGTGCGATGCCGTGCAGGAGGGCGACCTGCTCGAACGCCACCGCCACAACCTGCCCGAATGGCTGGCCCAGCCACTCAAAGAGCAGCTTGGCAGCGACTTCTGGCCCCTGGTGCAGGCGCTTTCCAGCAGCGCGCCGCTGGATCTGCGTATCAATGCTTTGAAGGAAAAACGCGTTGAAGTGCAGAAGGAGCTTGCGCAAGCAGCTATTAAATCAGAAGCAACGCCGTATTCTCCCTGGGGTCTGCGCGTGGTGGGCAAGCCTGCGCTGGTCAAGCTGCCGGCGTTTGCGCGCGGCGCTATCGAGGTGCAGGACGAGGGCTCGCAATTGCTGGCTCTGCTGCTCGACGCCAAGCGCGGCGAGATGGTGGTGGATTTTTGTGCGGGCGCAGGCGGCAAAACTCTGGCCATCGGTGCAAGCATGCGCAACACCGGGCGTCTGTATGCCTTTGATGTGTCTGCCCATCGGCTCGACGCGCTCAAGCCCCGGCTGGCGCGCAGCGGCCTCTCGAACGTTCACCCTGCTGCGCTGGCGCACGAGCGCGACGAGCGCGTCAAGCGCCTAGCCGGCAAGATCGACCGCGTGCTGGTCGATGCGCCGTGCTCCGGCCTGGGCACGCTGCGCCGCAACCCCGACCTGAAGTGGCGCCAGACGCCAAAGGCGCTCGACGAGCTCGTGGTCAAGCAGGGGGCCATCCTGGCCAGTGCTGCGCGTCTGCTCAAACCGGGGGGGCGTCTGGTATACGCCACCTGTAGCGTGCTGCCGCAGGAAAATGAGGCGATCGCCGAGGCCTTTGCGGCTGCGCACCCGGATTTTGTTCCGCTGGACGCCGGTGAATTGCTGGCGCAACTCAAGGTGCCGGAGGCTGTCAGCCTGTGCAGTGGTGGTGAGGGTGGCCAGCGCTACCTGCGCCTGTGGCCGCACCGCCACCAGACCGACGGTTTCTTTGCTGCCGTCTGGATTCGCAAGCCCTGAGACACCCGAGAAACCGCAGTTGACTGCTTGCAAGCCTTGGAAAGTCTCATGACTTCCGAGCTTGCGCACCGGAGTGCGCTGCGTCTTCATGCCTCGCCTGACACCCCGATCACGGCACTGGCTGGCGCATCCAACGGCGGTTTTCAGGGTAAGCCGCCCTTCGGCGATGGCCGGCAGGGCATGAAAAAACCGCCGGGCTCGCGCCGGGCGGTTTTTTGGGGGCAGAAAACCCGGCCGAATTACTTCAGCTTGGCTTCCTTGTACTCGACGTGCTTGCGAGCCTTGGGGTCGAACTTGATGATCGACATCTTCTCAGGCATCGTCTTCTTGTTCTTGGTGGTGGTGTAGAAGTGACCAGTGTCGGCCGTTGACACCAGCTTGATTTTGTCGCGTCCGCCTTTGCTTGCCATGGTGCTTCTCCTTAAGCCTGGCCACGTGCACGCAGGTCTGCGAGCACGGAGTCGATGCCGTTTTTGTCGATCAAACGCAGGGCAGCGCTGGAAACGCGCAGGCGCACCCAGCGGTTTTCGCTTTCGACCCAGAAACGACGGTATTGCAGGTTCGGCAGGAACCGGCGCTTGGTTTTGTTGTTGGCGTGGGAAACGTTGTTCCCGACCATGGGCTTCTTGCCCGTTACGTCGCAGACGCGTGCCATGAGGACACTCCGATACTTTTTTAACGGCCGTTTGCGGGTGCCTTGCAGTGGATCTGCAGGGCCTGCGTGCGGCCTCACCTCGCCAGAAAGGGTGGCGGTAACCCGATTGCCTGTGGCCAGTGGGCCCGGACGTGTCGCTGATAAAGCGCGGCCCGTTTTGGCAAAGCCCCGGATTATAGCGCGTTCTGAAAATCAGCTGCCTTGTTCGAGGAAGCGCTGTGCATCGAGTGCGGCCATGCAGCCGGTGCCGGCGCTGGTGATGGCCTGGCGATAAACATGGTCCTGCACGTCGCCAGCGGCAAAGATGCCAGGCACCGAGGTCTGCGTGGCAAAGCCCTTGAGGCCGCCCTGGGTGACGATGTAGCCGTTCTGCATCTCCAGCTGGCCCTGGAAGATCTCGGTGTTGGGCGCGTGTCCGATGGCGATGAAGCAGCCCTGCAAGGCGATGTCTTCGGTGGCGCCGCTCTGCGTGTGCTTGATGCGGATGCCGGTCACGCCGGTCGGGTCGCCCAGCACTTCATCCAGCGTGCAGAAGGTCTTGAGCACGATCTTGCCGGCGGCCACCTTTTCCATCAGGTGGTCCACCAGGATGGGTTCGGCCTTGAACTTGTCGCGTCGGTGCACCAGCGTGACCTTGCTCGCGATGTTGGAGAGGTACAGCGCTTCTTCCACGGCGGTGTTGCCGCCGCCAATCACACAAACGTCCTGGTCGCGGTAGAAGAAGCCGTCGCAGGTGGCGCAGGCCGACACGCCCCGGCCCATGAAGGCTTCTTCAGACGGCAGGCCCAGGTACTTGGCCGAGGCGCCTGTGGCGATGATGAGGGAGTCGCAGGTGTAGGTTCCGCTGTCGCCCGTGAGGGTGAAGGGGCGCTGGCTGAAATCGACCTTGTTGATGTGGTCGAAGATGATTTGCGTCTTGAAGCGCTCGGCGTGCTGCAGGAAGCGCTCCATCAGCGCCGGGCCCTGCACTCCGTGCACGTCGGCGGGCCAGTTGTCCACCTCGGTGGTGGTGGTGAGTTGTCCGCCCTGGGCCATGCCGGTGATGAGGACCGGGTTCAGGTTGGCACGGGCCGCGTAGATGGCGGCGGTGTAACCGGCCGGGCCGGAGCCGAGGATGAGAACTTGGGCGTGTTGGACGGTGGACATGGTGAAAGCGCTGGTTGATGCGCCCGGGGCGCAGGAAAAAAGAGGGGGCCCGGCGAAAGTGGGCAAGAGGCTCAAGTATCAACCAAGAGCAGGCCTGGGCACGATGTCCCCCTCCGTTCAGGGAAATTGTCCTCGAATTTCCGCACGAGACCCGGCGGCGCGAATGCACGGTCGAGGCGGGCTGATGTCCGGTGCCCACCGGGGTTGATGGGGTAAGCTTCCGTCGCACGCCTATGACCTATTCACTCAACACTCTGAATGCTTCGACCGGCAACAAGACTGCCGCACGCCCTGCGGGCGCCCGTTTTGGTCACGAAATGGGCCTGTTTGCCGGGTTGCTGGTGCTGGTTTTCTGGTTGTTGGCGTTGCTGAGCTATTCGCCGCAGGACGCTGCGTGGTCCACCTCGGGCGTGGGTGCATCGGCGCTGGTGCACAACTGGGCTGGCCGCGTGGGGGCCTGGGTGGCCGATGGCAGCTATTTTTTGCTGGGGTTTTCGGTCTGGTGGTGTGTGGCGGCCGCCCTGCGGGCGTGGTTGGCTTCACTCGCGCACTGGATGCGCGGGGGCGAGGTGCCGCAGGCCCGTGCAGCCGCGCATCCGTGGCTGTGGCGTGGCCTGTTCTGGCTGGGGTTGGGGCTGCTGCTGTGTGCCAGCACTGCGCTGGAATGGACGCGCCTGTACCGCTTCGAGGCCGCCCTGCCAGGGCATTCGGGCGGCGTGCTGGGTTATGTCGTGGGGCCGGCCAGCATGCAATGGCTGGGTTTCACAGGTTCCGGGCTGATCGGGATTGTGCTGGTTGTGCTGGGCATGGCGCTGGTGTTCCGTTTCTCCTGGGGGCAACTGGCCGAGTTGCTGGGAGCGCGCGTTGATGCGCTGGTGCAGTCGGGCCGCTTGCGCCGCGAGGTGGCCAGAGACCTCGCCGAAGGCAAGCGCGCGGCGCGCGAGCGAGAGGAGGTGGTGTTCGAGGAGCGCACCGAGAGTGAGGTGCAGCATCCGCAGCCGCTGCCCATCATCGAGCAGGCGCCTATCGCAGTGCCGCAAAGCCCGCGTGTGGTGAAAGAGCGGCAGAAGACGCTGTTTTCCGACCTGCCCGACAGCCGCCTGCCGCAGGTGGATCTGCTCGATGGCGCAGCCCAAAACAGGGAGCCGGTGTCACCCGAGACCCTGGGCATGACCAGCCGCCTGATCGAGAAAAAGCTCAAGGACTTTGGTGTGGAAGTCACCGTGGTGGCCGCCATGCCCGGCCCCGTGATTACGCGCTATGAAATCGAGCCTGCCACGGGCGTCAAGGGCTCGCAGGTGGTGGGGCTGGCCAAGGACCTGGCACGCAGTTTGAGCCTGGTGTCCATCCGCGTGGTCGAGACGATCCCGGGCAAGACCACCATGGCGCTGGAGCTTCCCAATGCCAAGCGCCAGACCATCAAGCTCAGCGAAATTCTGGGTTCGCAGATCTACCACGATGCCAAATCCCTGCTCACCATGGGCCTGGGCAAGGACATCGTGGGCCACCCGGTGGTGGCCGACCTGGCCAAGATGCCGCACGTACTGGTGGCCGGCACTACGGGTTCGGGCAAGTCGGTGGGCATCAACGCCATGATCCTCTCGCTGCTGTACAAGGCCGAGGCCAGGGATGTGCGCCTGATGATGATCGACCCCAAGATGCTGGAAATGTCGGTGTACGAGGGTATTCCGCACCTGCTGTGTCCGGTGGTGACCGACATGAAGCAGGCCGCCAATGGCCTGAACTGGTGCGTGGGCGAGATGGAACGGCGCTACAAGCTCATGAGCAAGCTGGGCGTGCGCAACCTGGCGGGCTACAACGCCAAGATCGACGAGGCCGCCGCGCGCGAGGAGTCCATCCCCAACCCTTTCAGTCTAACGCCCGAGCAGCCCGAGCCCTTGCAGCGCCTGCCGCACATCGTGGTCGTGATCGACGAGCTGGCCGACCTGATGATGGTGGTGGGCAAGAAGATCGAGGAACTCATCGCCCGCCTGGCGCAAAAGGCGCGCGCGGCGGGCATCCACCTCATCCTGGCCACCCAGCGCCCCAGCGTGGACGTGATCACCGGCCTCATCAAGGCCAACATCCCCACGCGCATCGCGTTCTCTGTCGGCTCCAAGATCGACAGCCGCACCATCCTCGACCAGATGGGCGCCGAGGCGCTGCTGGGCATGGGCGACATGCTCTACATGGCCAGCGGTACCGGCCTGCCGATCCGGGTGCACGGCGCTTTTGTCTCTGACGAGGAAGTTCACCGCGTGGTGCACTACCTCAAGGAACAGGGCGAGCCCGACTACATCGAAGGCGTGCTCGAAGGCGGAACTGTGGACGGCGATGGCGATCTCAATGCCGAAGGCGGAGGTGATGGCGGCGAGAAGGACCCCATGTACGACCAGGCGGTCGAAGTGGTGCTCAAGGATCGCAAGGCCAGCATCTCCTACGTGCAGCGCAAGCTGCGCATTGGCTACAACCGCTCGGCGCGATTGCTCGAAGACATGGAAAAGGCAGGGCTGGTGAGTTCGCTCACCAGCAGCGGGCAGCGTGATGTGCTGGTGCCAGCGCGGGAGTGAGCGGTCCCCCGAGCCGCTGCACGGCTCGCCCCTTCTCTGGTATTGCTGTGCGATGCGCAAAGGGGGACTTCACCAGCGCGGCGCGGCGGCCCTTGTGCGGTGGACGTTGGTATCGGGCGCGCTGGAACCCGGCGCAGCGCACGGAACCCATGCATTGAAAGAACTCTCGTGAGAAAAGCAATAACTGCAATATTGATAGCTGTCAGCGCCCAGTGGGCTTGGGCTGATGGCCTAAAAAGCCTTGAATCTTTCATGAAAGGCACGCAGGCCGCACGGGCCGAGTTCACCCAGGTGGTTACCACGCCCGCCAGGCAAGGGCAGGCGGCGCGCCAGAAGCAGTCCAGCGGCAGTTTCGAGTTTCAGCGGCCCGGGCGCTTTCGTTTTGTGTACCACAAGCCCTTTGAGCAGACCATCGTGGCCGACGGTACGACCCTGTGGTTTTATGACGTGGACCTGAACCAGGTCACCCAGCGTCCCCAAGCGCAGGCCCTGGGCACCACGCCTGTCGCCTTGCTAGCCTCGGCGGCCGACCTGCAGGCGCTGCGCGCTGATTTCACACTCGAATCCGCCCCTGCGCTGGACGGCTTGCAGTGGGTGCAGGCGACGCCAAGGGTCAAAGACGGCCAATTGCAGAGCGTGCGCGTGGGTTTTCGCGATGAACAGCTCGCGGTGCTTGAAATTCTGGACAGCTTTGGCCAGCGCTCGTCCATCCGTTTTGACAACCTGCAGGCCAATCCGGCTTTGCCGGCCTCGATTTTCCAGTTCAAGCCGCCGGCCGGGGCGGATGTGCTGCGGCAGTGATCAGGCCAGCGCACGCGCCACCCGCGTGCGCAATTCCGGCAGCAATTCGTCTTCAAACCAGGGGTTGCGGCGCAGCCAGCCGTTGTTGCGCGGGCTGGGGTGCGGCAGCGCCAGCAGGGCAGGGCCGTGGTCGCGCCATTGGCGCACGGCTTCGGTGAGCGTGCCCTGGTGGCCCGGCAGGTGCCAGGCTAGCGCGTACTGGCCCAGCAGCAGCGTCAGTCGCAAGCGCGGCAAATGGTCCAGTAGGGGCTGGCGCCAGGCGGGGGCGCATTCGGGGCGCGGCGGCAGATCGCCTGTGCGGCCCGTGCCGGGGTAGCAAAAGCCCATGGGCAGGATCGCCACCTGGCGCGGGTCGTAAAAAGTCGCTCGCGTGATGCCCAGCCAGGCGCGCAGGCGCTCGCCGCTGGCGTCGTCAAACGGCACGCCCGAGGCATGCACCTTGCGCCCCGGCGCCTGGCCCGCGATCAGGATGCGCTCGTCTGCATGCGCCTGCAGCACCGGGCGCGGCCCGTGAGGCAGGTGCGCCGCGCAGAGCTGGCAGGCGCGCACGCGGGCGAGCAGGGTGTCCATGGTGGTGGTGTGCATGGCAGGGGGGGATGGCGGCGGGGGGCAGGTGGGGCTGGTGTGGCTTGCCGCCAGGACGGCCTTTCCTGCAGCCGCCCCATTGTCCATCAGGGGTGCAGGACCGCAGCGCTCGTTTGCCCGCTACCATTGACAGCTACCGTGAAACCGCCTGCCACTCCCCACCAGCCCCTGGCCGAGCGCCTGCGCCCGCGCCAGCTTTCCGAAGTCATCGGCCAGCAGCATGTGCTGGGGCCGGGCATGCCGCTGCGGCTGGCGTTCGAGTCGGGGCGGCCGCACAGCTGCATCCTCTGGGGGCCACCGGGTGTGGGCAAGACCACCATCGCGCGGCTCATGGCCGATGCGTTCGATGCGCAGTTCATCAGCATCAGCGCGGTGCTGGGCGGCGTGAAGGACATCCGCGACGCCGTGCAGCTGGCCGAAAGCGCGCGCGACGGGCTGATGCAGCAGCGCACCCTCGTCTTTGTGGACGAGGTGCACCGCTTCAACAAGAGCCAGCAAGATGCCTTTTTGCCGCATGTGGAAAGCGGGCTGTTCACCTTTATCGGCGCGACCACCGAGAACCCCTCGTTCGAGGTCAACTCGGCCCTGCTGTCGCGCGCCGCGGTGTACGTGTTGCAGCCGCTCTCCAGCGATGATTTGAAGCAAATTGTGGCTCTGGCCCAGTCACAGCAAGCGCTACGTGCTATCAAAAGCGAAGTGATTGAGCGTCTCGTGGCCTATGCCGACGGCGATGCGCGGCGCCTGCTCAACACGCTGGAAACGCTGGAGATGGCGGCGCAGCAGGAGCAACTGGCCGAAATCTCGGATGCCTGGGTGCTCAAGGTGCTGGGCGAGCGCATGCGCCGCTATGACAAGGGCGGCGAGCAGTTTTACGACACCATCAGCGCGTTGCACAAGTCGGTGCGCGGCTCCGACCCCGACGCGGCGCTGTACTGGCTGGTGCGCATGCTCGACGGCGGCGCCGACCCGCGCTACATGGCCCGGCGCATGGTGCGCATGGCCGCCGAGGACGTGGGCCTGGCCGACCCGCGCGCGCTGCGCCTGGCGCTGGATGCCGCCGAGGTGTACGAGCGCCTGGGCAGCCCCGAGGGTGAGCTGGCACTGGCTGAATGCGTGGTCTATCTGGCGGTGGCGCCCAAATCCAATGCGGTTTACAAGGCTTACAACCAAGTTCGCGCCTTCGTGAAGCAGGACGGCACGCGCCCCGTGCCCATGCACCTGCGCAACGCGCCGACCCAGCTCATGAAGCAACTGGACTACGGCAAAGACTACCGCTACGCGCACGACGAGGAGGGCGGTTTTGCCGCTGGCGAGCGCTACCTGCCCGAGGGCATGGAGGCCCCCGGCTTCTACCAGCCGGTGCGGCGCGGGCTGGAGATCCGCATTGCAGACAAGCTCGATGAACTGCGGGCACTCAACGCGGCAGCGCGTGCGGGGCAGGAGGATGATGGTGCTGCTCGGCCTGCTGCGGGCCTCAGTGATAAGCCTTCAGCCGTCTAAATGTGCTTGTATTAAAGGTTCTTATGTGCAGCGACCCTGCCTGATGTGCGGGGTGGCTGAGGGAAAACCCCTCCGCGTGCGGCGGGTGGCGAACGTTAGCAAGTAGCTACAATTCCGTCCTCAAACCCGCATGGCTGCATTCCTGGCGGGTTTTTTGCTAGATGGCAGGCGGGCCCAAAAGGCTGTACCGTTCCAGGTGCCTCCAGCGCGAGCCCGTCATAAACGAAGGACATTTTTTATGGACATTTTGCTGCAGCAGATCATCAACGGTCTGGTTCTCGGCAGCATGTACGCCTTGATAGCCTTGGGCTACACCATGGTGTACGGCATCATTCAGCTGATCAACTTTGCCCATGGTGAAGTGCTCATGATCGGTGCACTCACCAGCTGGAGCTGTATCGGGATGATGCAGGCCGCCATGCCGGGTGCACCCGGCTGGCTCATCCTGCTGCTGGCCACCCTGATCGCCTGTGTGGTGGCGGCAGCGCTCAACTACACCATTGAAAAGGTGGCGTACAAACCGCTGCGCAACAGTCCGCGTCTGGCGCCCCTGATCACCGCCATCGGCATGTCCATCCTGCTGCAGACTTTGGCCATGATCATCTGGAAGCCCAATTACAAGCCCTATCCCACCTTGCTCTCGTCCTCCCCCTACGAAATTGGCGGTGCCTTCATCACCCCCACCCAAATCCTGATTCTTGGGGTGACGGCAGTTTCGCTGGCCTTGCTGATGTACCTGGTCAACCACACCAACCTGGGCCGCGCCATGCGCGCCACGGCAGAAAACCCCCGCGTTGCCTCGTTGATGGGAGTCAAACCGGACATGGTGATCTCGGCCACCTTCATCATTGGTGCGGTGCTGGCGGCCATTGCCGGGATGATGTATGCCTCCAATTACGGCACGGCGCAGCACACCATGGGCTTCCTGCCGGGGCTCAAGGCATTCACGGCGGCCGTGTTTGGCGGCATCGGCAACCTGGCCGGCGCGGTGGTGGGCGGCATTTTGCTGGGCCTCATCGAAGCCATCGGCTCGGGCTACATCGGCACGCTCACGGGCGGCCTGCTGGGCAGCCACTACACCGACATCTTCGCGTTCATCGTGCTCATCATCATCCTGACGCTGCGCCCCTCGGGCCTGCTGGGTGAGCGTGTGGCGGATCGCGCCTGAGGAGCAGCACACCATGAAGAACACCAAAGTCAACTGGATCCTGGGCGGGATTGCCCTGCTGGTCCTTCCCCTGATCCTGCAGTATTTCGGCAACGCCTGGGTGCGCATTGCCGACCTGGCCTTGCTGTATGTGTTGCTGGCCCTGGGTCTGAACATCGTGGTGGGCTATGCCGGCCTGCTGGACCTGGGCTACGTGGCGTTTTACGCCGTGGGTGCCTACCTGTTTGCCTTGCTGGCATCCCCCCACCTGGCTGACAACTTCGCGGCCTTTGCCGCCATGTTCCCCGATGGGCTGCACACTTCGCTGTGGCTGGTGATACCGGCGGCGGCGGTGCTGGCGGCATTTTTCGGGGCGCTTCTGGGGGCGCCCACGCTCAAGCTGCGAGGGGATTACCTCGCCATCGTCACGCTGGGTTTCGGCGAAATCATCCGCATCTTCCTGAACAACCTGGACCATCCCGCCAACCTGACCAATGGCCCCAAGGGCATCGGCCAGATCGATTCGGTGAAGATTTTCGGCCTCGACC
>JANJVG010000048.1 GCA_024710165.1 Burkholderiaceae bacterium | reverse complement strand
GTGGTGCAGCGTTTCGCCGCCACCGACCTGAGCCCCGAGCGCATCAGCAACTTCGGCATGGGCATCATCTTCGAAGAGCTGATCCGCAAGTTCGCCGAAAGCTCCAACGAAACCGCCGGGGAACACTTCACCCCGCGCGATATCGTGCACCTGACCACCTCGCTGGTGATCACCGGGCAGGACGGCAAGCTCGCGCCCAACAGCATCGTCACCATCTATGACCCGACCGCCGGCACCGGCGGCTTCCTCTCCGAGGGCGACGAGTACATCCAGTCCATCAGCGAAAAGGTCACCGTGTCCCTGCACGGCCAGGAACTCAACCCCGAGTCCTACGCCATCTGCAAGGCGGACATGCTGATCAAGGGGCAGAAGGTCGAGAACATAAAACTCGGCAATACCCTGTCCAACGACCAACTGGTCGGCCCCGAGTACCACTTCGACTTCATGCTCAGCAACCCGCCGTTCGGCGTGGAATGGAAGAAGGTGCAGAAGCAGATCACCGACGAGCACAGCCACAAGGGCTTCGACGGCCGCTTCGGCCCCGGCCTACCGCGCGTGTCCGATGGTTCGCTGCTGTTCCTGTTGCACCTGGTCAGCAAGATGCGTGACCCGCGTGAAGGCGGCTCGCGCATCGGCATCATCCTCAACGGTTCGCCGCTGTTCACCGGCGGCGCCGGTTCGGGCGAGTCGGAGATTCGCCGCTACCTGCTGCAGAACGATCTGGTCGAAGCCATCGTCGCGTTGCCGGCGGACATGTTTTACAACACCGGCATCGCCACCTACGTGTGGATTCTCTCCAACCACAAGGCCGCTGCGCGCCAGGGCAAGGTGCAGCTGATCGACGGCAGCCAACACTACGCCAAGATGCGCAAGTCGCTGGGCAGTAAGCGCCAGTACATCACCGAGGATCAAATCAGCGAGCTGGTGCGCCTGTATGGCCGCTTCGAGGCCACCCCGCAAAGCAAGATCTTCCCCATCGAAGCCTTCGGCTACCGCCGTATCACCGTCGAACGCCCGCTGCGCCTGAACTTCCAGACCAGCGCCGAGCGCATTGCCAAGGTGCTGGAAGAAAAAGCCATCGAGAGGATGGAAGCCCTGGTCCGCCAGCGCCTGCTCGAAGCCCTGCAAGCCATGGACGAAAGCCAGCTGCACCGCAACCGCGAGCAGTTCAGCAAGCTGCTGAAAAAGGCGCTCAGCGCCCACGATGTATCGCCCAGCACACCGGAGCTGAAGGCCATCCTCAATGCCCTGAGCGAGCGCGACCCAGAGGCGGATATCTGCATGGTCAAAGGCCAGCCGGAAGCCGATACCGGCCTGCGCGACAACGAGAACGTGCCGCTGGGTGAATCGGTGTACAACTACTTTGAGCGTGAAGTAAAACCCCATGTGCCGGATGCCTGGATCGACGAAAGCAAGACGGACGCGCAGGACGGCGAGGTCGGTGTGGTCGGCTTCGAGATACCCTTCAATCGGCACTTCTATGTGTTCCAGCCGCGGCGCCCGCTGGCCGAGATCGACCGCGACCTGAAAGCTTGTACCGACCGCATCAAGCAGATGATCGAGGAGCTGTCGGCATGAGTTTTCCTGCCTATCCGCAATACAAGGACTCTGGGATCGAATCCCTTGGAGACATTCCGAGTCATTGGGACGTGACTCGGCTTCCGTACGTGATATTTGAAAATAATGCCGGCGAGGTGATTGATAAGAATTTCTGGGGTGACGGATCAGAGCTTCTTTATACATGCGCCAAGCAACCACTGCTCTCTGACTATAAAGATTTTCCAGCCAGAAAAAGAACTGGGGCAAATGACCTGCTGCTTACAAGAAACGGAACTCCGTATGTTCATCTTCCAAGCGAGGGGGCCATTTACTCAAACGTAGTTCAGCGCGTCAGCCTCATGCCTGGCGTAGATCGAAAATTTATGAGGTCCGCTTTAGATGTAGCTACACGGGATCTCGTGGGCTATGGAGTATCAATCGCGAGCTTCAACTACGAAATGTGGGCCGCGCTTCGTATACCGTTGCCTGATTATGATGAACAAACTCAAATCGCCCGTTTCCTTGGCCACGAAACCGCCCGCATTGACGCGCTGATCGAAGAGCAGCAGCGCCTGATCGAACTGCTCAAGGAAAAGCGCCAGGCTGTGATCTCCCACGCCGTCACCAAAGGCCTCGACCCGACGGTGCCAATGAAAGACTCCGGCGTGGAGTGGCTGGGTGAGGTGCCTGCGCATTGGCAAGTGAAACGGCTTAAGCATCTGGTTCCATCCATAACCGTTGGGATCGTCGTCGAACCATCGAAGTACTATGTAGATGATGGTGTTCCGGCTCTTCGATCCTTGAACGTAAAGCCAGGCGTAGTGGTAACTGAAAACCTTGTTTATCTTTCAGAAGAATCCAATGAGCTGCATGCGAAATCCAAGATATTTGAAGGCGACATTGTTGCAGTACGGTCAGGTCAGCCGGGGACAGCAGCAATAGTCCCTAAAGAATTTAATGGAGCAAATTGCATTGATCTGATTGTGATTAGAAAGCCTTTGCAGGGCTGCTCAACTTTCATTTTTTGGTATTTGAACAGTGATGCGGCGTTGAGGCAGTTCTCCGAAGGTTCCTCTGGGGCTATCCAGCAACACTTCAATATCGCTGCAGCATCAGAGATGGTTTTTGCATGGCCTCCCGCAAGCGAGCAGCTTGAAATCAATAGCCACTTAGACCGCGCCTGCCACCAATTAGACCGTTTAATTTCTGTGGCCGGAGAGTCCAAGTCTTTGTTGTTAGAACGCCGCTCCGCCCTAATCTCCGCCGCCGTCACCGGCAAGATCGACGTACGCGGCTGGCAGCCAGCGGCCAGCACCCAAGCCCCCGAACCAGCCGTAGCCGAGGCCGTATAAATGGCGGACAGCCAGGAAGCGCCCTACCAGCCGGCCATGGCCCAGCAGATTCAGCTATTTACCTCCGCCGATGGTCAGGCGCAGCTGCAGGTCGCGCTGGAGCACGAAACCGTCTGGCTGAGTCTGCAGCAATTGACCGAGCTGTTTGGGCGGGACAAGTCGGTGATCTCGCGGCACCTGAAAAACATCTTTGACAGCAACGAGTTGCAGCGCGAGGCAGTTGTTGCAAAAAAAGCAACAACTGCCGCGGATGGCAAAACCTATCAGGTCGAGTACTTCAACCTCGATGCCATCATCTCGGTGGGTTACCGGGTAAGTTCGGCACGGGCAACCCAGTTCCGTCAGTGGGCGACCGGCGTGCTCAAGCAGCATCTGGTCGAAGGCTACACCCTCAATCAACGTCGACTGGCGGAGCGCGGTATCGAGTTTGAGCAGGCGGTGAGCCTGTTGTCGCGCACCCTGGCCAACCAGCAACTGGTCAACGATCAGGGCCGAGCGGTGCTGCAGGTGATCGGCGACTACGCCCGCAGCTGGAGCCTGCTGCAGGGCTACGATGAGCAAAGCCTGCAGGAGCAGAGCGCACGTCAGACCGACATGCGCGCCCTGGCCATGGACGATGTGTTGGCGGCCATCGCGCAGTTGAAGGCCACGCTGATCGCCAAGGGCGAGGCGACTGAGCTGTTCGGCCAACTGCGCGGCGATGGCCTGGCCTCGGCCATTGCCACCATCGAGCAGGGCTTTGCCGATGAATGGTTCTACCCCAACGTGGCCAGCCGCGCGGCGCATCTGCTGTATTTCGTCATCAAGAATCACCCGCTGGCCGATGGCAACAAGCGCAGTGGTTCGTTTTTGTTTCTCTGGTATCTGCAACTGAACCAGCACCTGCTGGCGCGGCCGGTGGAGCAATTGATAAACGACAACATGCTGGTAGCTCTGGCGCTGTTGGTGGCCGAGAGCCTGCCTGAGCAGAAAGAATTGATGGTGCGTCTGGTGGAGCATTTCGTGCTGCTGAGGCCGCTGTAAAAACAACACGCACATTGCCGAGCAAGGAGCAGAGAGTGTTATGGCGGAGAGCCGGGAAGTCCAGTTTCAACAAGACATCATCACCGCCATGGTCGCCCAAGGCTGGCTCACCGGCCCGGCCAGCGGCTATGACCGGCGCACGGCACTGTATACCGAGGACTTTCTCGGTTACTTCAAGGACGCCTGGCCGGAGCGTTGGGACAAGTTCGCCAAGGCCAACCCGAACAACCCGGACGAGGTGCTGGTTCAGAAGCTGGTGCGCGAGCTGGAGCAGAGCGGCACGCTGGATGTGCTGCGCCATGGCTTCAAGCTGCCGGCGGTGAAGGTGGAGCTGTGCAGCTTCAAGCCTGACCACGGCATGAACCCGGACACCCTCAAGCGCTACGGGTGCAACCGCCTGCGCGTGGTGCCGGAGGTGTCCTATTCGCCCCATGCGCGCGAAGCCGGTGCGGGCGGGCAGAGCTACAACCCACGGCTGGATCTGGTGCTGTTCGTCAACGGCATCCCTACCGCGACGCTGGAGCTGAAAAGCGAATTCAAGCAGTCGGTGGAAAACGCCAAGCGCCAGTACCGCTACGACCGCCCGGTGAAAGACCCGCTGACGCGCAAGCCCGAGCCGCTACTTACTTTCAAGCGCGGCGCGTTAGTGCATTTCGCGGTCGGCCAGAACGAGGTGGCGATGACCACCAAACTGGATGGCAAGGACACCTTCTTCCTGCCGTTCAACCTCGGCAGCGCGGAAGGCGGCGCGGGCAACCCACCGCCGCCCGACGACAGCCAGTACGCCACCGGCTACCTGTGGCGGCAATTGTTCCAGCCGGATGCCTGGCTCAAGGTGCTCGGACGCTTCCTGCATCTGGACAAGAAGACCAGCGAGGGCTTCGACGGCACGCTGACCACCAGAGAAACGATGATCTTCCCGCGCTACCACCAGTGGGATGTGGTCAACCAGCTGATCGAAACCACTCACGCCGAAGGGCCGGGCAAGCGTTACCTGATCCAGCACAGCGCCGGTTCCGGCAAGTCCAACTCCATCGCCTGGACTGCCCACCAGCT
>JANJVG010000040.1 GCA_024710165.1 Burkholderiaceae bacterium | reverse complement strand
AGGAAAGCATTAGAGGACGCAAATGGCACGTATCGCTGGTATCAATATCCCTCCGCATAAGCATGCTGAAATTGGCCTGACCGCCATTTACGGCATCGGTCGCACTCGCGCACGCAAGATCTGCGAAGCATGCGAAATCGATTATTCGAAGAAGATCAAGGATCTGACGGATGGCGATCTCGAAAAAATTCGGGATCAAATCGAGAAGTTCACCATTGAAGGTGACCTGCGCCGCGAAACCACAATGAACATCAAGCGCTTGATGGACATTGGTTGCTATCGGGGTTTCCGTCATCGCCGCGGTCTGCCGATGCGTGGTCAGCGCACGCGCACGAATGCGCGTACCCGCAAGGGTCCGCGCAAGGGCGCAGCAGCACTGAAGAAATAAAGAGATTGAAAGATCAATATGGCCAAGTCTCCTGCCAATAACGCAGCACAGCGTGTTCGTAAGAAGGTTCGCAAGAACGTGTCGGACGGCGTCGCACACGTGCACGCATCGTTCAACAACACCATCATCACCATCACCGATCGCCAGGGCAATGCACTGTCGTGGGCCTCGTCGGGTGGTCAGGGTTTCAAGGGTTCGCGTAAATCCACGCCGTTCGCTGCCCAGGTGGCTTCCGAAATGGCCGGTCGCGCCGCCATCGAACAAGGTATCAAGAACCTTGACGTCGAAATCAAGGGCCCAGGCCCAGGACGTGAATCGTCGGTGCGTGCACTGGGTGCACTGGGCATCCGCATCACGTCCATCTCCGATGTGACACCGGTTCCGCACAACGGCTGCCGCCCGCAAAAGCGTCGTCGTATCTGATTTTCAACAAGCCCACCGCCGCCTGCGCCCGTATCAACGCCGCAGGCGGCTCCCGCAATGGTTTGCGGTAGATGACACAGAAGGATATTCAAGTGGCACGTTATCTCGGCCCCAAGGCCAAACTTTCCCGCCGTGAAGGCACTGACTTGTTCCTCAAGAGCGCACGTCGCTCGATCGCCGACAAGTCGAAATTCGATTCCAAGCCTGGTCAACATGGCCGGACCTCTGGCGCTCGCACGTCTGACTACGGGCTTCAACTGCGTGAAAAGCAGAAGGTCAAGCGCATGTACGGCATTCTGGAAAAGCAGTTCCGCCGCTACTTTGAAGCCGCCGACCGCCGCAAGGGCAACACGGGTGCCAACCTGCTGTCGCTGCTCGAATGCCGTCTGGACAACGTCGTTTACCGCATGGGCTTTGGTTCGACGCGTGCCGAGGCACGTCAGCTGGTGTCGCACAAGGCGATCACCGTGAACGGCGTGTCCGTTAACATTCCTTCGTATCTTGTCAAGACGGGTGACCTTGTTGCCGTTCGTGAAAAGTCGAAGAAGCAAGGCCGTATTGCTGAAGCGCTCCAGCTGGCACAGCAAGTTGGCATGCCTGCCTGGGTCGAAGTCGACGCAGCCAAGGCCGAGGGCGTATTCAAGAAGGTGCCTGACCGCGATGAATTCGGTGCAGACATCAACGAATCCCTGATCGTTGAGTTGTACTCGCGCTAAGCCCTGGATTCACAGTAGAAAAATCGTTCCTGTACCGCGAGGCATCGCGGTATGGGCGCTTCACCAGCCTTACCGGTGTAACGAGCTGGGGGTATTGAGAGGAAGTCTGCATGCAAACAAATCTGCTGAAACCCAAGGCGATCAATGTCGAACAGCTTGGTCACAACCGGGCCAAGGTCGCACTGGAGCCGTTCGAGCGTGGGTATGGCCACACGTTGGGCAACGCCATCCGGCGCGTCCTGCTCTCGTCCATGGTGGGTTACGCAGCGACCGAAGTGACGATCGCAGGGGTTCTCCACGAGTATTCTTCCATTGATGGCGTGCAGGAAGATGTGGTCAACATTCTTCTGAATCTCAAGGGTGTGGTCTTCAAGCTCCACAACCGCGACGAGGTCACGCTCAGCCTGCGCAAGGACGGTGAGGGCATTGTCACGGCGCGTGACATTCAAACACCCCACGATGTGGAAATCGTGAATCCTGATCATGTCATTGCCCATCTGTCGCAAGGCGGCAAGCTGGACATGCAGATCAAGGTTGAAAAGGGCCGTGGCTATGTGCCTGGCAATCAGCGTCGCTTTGCGGATGAAACCACCAAATCGATTGGCCGTATTGTTCTGGACGCATCGTTCTCGCCGGTCAAGCGTGTGAGCTACACGGTGGAAAGCGCCCGCGTCGAGCAGCGCACCGATCTGGACAAGCTCGTTGTCGAGATCGAAACCAACGGTGCTATTACCGCAGAAGATGCTGTGCGTGCCTCTGCCAAGATTCTTGTTGAACAACTGGCAGTATTCGCGCAGCTCGATGGCGGTGAAATTCCGACGTTCGAGTCGCCATCCGGCGGACGCTCCACCAATGCCACGTTCGATCCGATCCTGCTGCGTCCGGTGGATGAGCTGGAACTTACGGTTCGTTCTGCCAACTGCCTCAAGGCAGAGAACATCTATTACATCGGTGACCTGATTCAACGCACCGAGAACGAATTGCTCAAGACCCCGAATCTGGGTCGCAAGTCGCTTAACGAGATCAAGGAAGTGCTTGCTTCCCGCGGTCTCACGCTGGGAATGAAGCTTGAAAACTGGCCGCCAGCAGGTCTAGACAAGCGTTAAGCTATAATCTTCGGTTCCCTTTTTCGGGAACAGTGCCTCGGGCAGTACCTGATACGGCTGCCTGATTTAATTATTCAAAGGAAAGCACCATGCGCCACGGACACGGCCTCCGCAAACTGAATCGCACTAGCTCGCACCGTCTTGCGATGCTGCAAAACATGATGAACTCGCTTATCGAGCATGAGGCCATCAAAACCACCCTGCCCAAGGCCAAAGAACTGCGCCGCGTCATTGAACCCATGATCACGCTGGCCAAGGAAGACACCGTGGCCAACCGCCGTCTGGCATTCAACCGCCTGCGTGACCGTGACAGCGTGACCAAGCTGTTCAACGAGCTGGGCCCCCGTTTCAAGGTTCGCCCCGGTGGCTACACCCGCATCCTGAAGATGGGTTACCGCGTGGGTGACAATGCGCCCATGGCCTTCGTGGAACTCGTCGAACGCGCTGCAGAATCTACGGAATCTGCAAACGCCAGCGCAGCGGCCTAAAAATAGGTTATAATTTAAATCTTGCCGCGCGATGGAGCAGTCTGGTAGCTCGTTGGGCTCATAACCCAAAGGTCGGAGGTTCAAATCCTTCTCGCGCAACCAATATTGAAGCGGTTTCCGCTGAAAGCAAACGCCCACTAACCAGTGGGCGTTTTTGTTTGTGCCCAATTTGTGCCCACGGCGTGCCCGTGCTGTGCCCACAAACAAACTGCTGCACAGGAACCGACCTTTGGGTATTCGGGTGGCGAGCATGTCCGAATCTGCCACTGCTTTGTACGTGCATATCGCTAACAAAAGGCAAACGTGATCCCATTTGCGCATCAATATGCATGCTTATGATGCGCAATTGGACGCATTAACGATGTCTCTTTGGACGCAATGTGTTTTTAGGACTCGTGACAGCTTTAGGCTGATAGTGGTCGCTAGATGCGCGTGTAGCGAGTGACGGGCCTTACCGAGAACGGTCGCTCGGCCACCTGCTGGTCAACTAGCCATGACAGTGTTTGTACTTGCGGCCAGAACCGCAGGGACATGGCTCGTTGCGACCGACCTTCTTGTCGGTCGTCGGACGCGCGATCTTTGGCTGTGAAGCAGCTTGCGCCGCAAGGATCTGCCGCATTGCCAAGGCTTGCTGACGCGATACCAGCGGCTTGACGCGCTGCCGAGCGATCAGGGCCTTCTGGTCGGCGATCTCCTTTGCCTGCTGCGCTGTGAACCCTGGCGCGTAGGGCTCGAGGCGCGCCATCTCCCGTTCCGCCGCATCGACATCCCCGCAGTAGGCGAGAACGACCGCGTACTGGCTGCGTACACTGACTATCCGATCGAGCATGTTGGCCCTGATAACCGTTGGAAGGACATGCTGCTCGAGAACCTCGCGGGCGCCGTCGAAATCATGCACGAAGACGAAGTCGTCGGCGGCATCCTGTCCGACGCGGACCTGAACCGCCCCGGGTTTTGTGGAGGCTCAACACTCTGAGAGGATTGAGCCATGAGGAAGTCAAACAAGTTTTCACCTGAGGTCCGCGAACGCGCTGTTCGCATGGTGCGCGAGCACCGAGGTGAGTACCCATCGCTGTGGGCTGCCATCGAATCCATCGCCCCCAAGATCGGCTGCGTGCCCCAGACCCTCAACGAATGGGTCAAGCGTGACCAGATCGATACCGGCATCCGCGACGGCATCACGACATCCGAACGCGAACAGATGAAGGCACTGGAGCGCGAGGTCAAAGAGCTGCAGCATATTCCCTGCTGCCGTTCCCGGGCCATTTCCGACTGCGGCGGTCTGCCCATCTTTTAAGCGCTGCGCTGCAGGCCAGCACTGGCGCAGGATGAGCGGGTTATCCCAGGAACTATCCACAGCATTGCCCCCCGGTTTTGGGTAAAACATGTATGAAAACAACAACTGTTTTCATGGCTTGTGCAGCCACTACCAAGGCATCACGCGACCCGAGGCGTACCGGGAGGTCTTCAAGGCCGAGCCCCCTGCCATGGAAGGCAAGGAGGACATGTGGCCCTGCTACCAGGGCAGCTTTATCCGCAGGCACCCGAATGCCGATGTGGGCGATGAAGCCGTCCCACCCAATGAAGCCTTTATGGGGCAATTCGGATTGGTGCCCCATTGGGCTGACGCCCTCAAGCTGGGACGCCACACGTACAACGCCCGATCCGAGACGGTGGCCACCAAGCCCAGCTTCAGGGATGCGTG
>JANJVG010000026.1 GCA_024710165.1 Burkholderiaceae bacterium | reverse complement strand
GTGGCCAGGTGCACGGCCCAATCCTGCCAAGCCAACAACGCAGAGGCCGGCGAGAGTCCGCTGGAGGCCCGAGCCAGCTGGGCGTGGGCCTGCGTGTCGAGACGATCCGCCAGCGTCGCGCCTGGCAATGAGGATGTGGTTGCAGAGGTCATGGGTAGGATCTTGGGACTTTCCCGGAGGATGAATTTGACATATATCAATCGATCATCTTTTAAATACCGACTGGCCGGTCAGTAGTATATTGTTGCATGACCACGATGACAAGGCGAACAGTCGCCGGGGTAAGGCGTCGGCTTCTTCTTATCTAGCACACACCACCATGATCAGAAACGATATCTCGGCAGCATCGCCCGGCGTCAGCGAGCCATGCCCGCCGCGCCGGCGCCTGCCTGCAGTCACTCGCGTCACGCAGATCCTCGACGCAGCGCTGCATGTGTTCTCCGACAAGGGCTTCGCATCCGCACGCCTGGACGACATCGCCGCGGCCACGGGTCTGTCCAAAGGCGGCGTCTACACGCATTTCGCCAGCAAGGAGGAGATCTTCGGCGCACTGCTCAAGCGCCTAGTCCAGCCTGTGCCGGCCGCCCCCGAGCCTTTGGCGGACGACGAACCCGTGACCGTGGACCTCCTGGTGAGTCGCGTTGTGGAGCCGATGTACCAATCCTTCGGCGATGCCTCGGTGCTGCAGGCTGTGCGCTTGCTGCTGGCTGACGGCACGCGTGCGCCGCAGGCCTTCGACCAATGGCACCAGACCATGCTTGAGCCGCACATCGCCGATGTGGCGCGCCTGCTCCAGCGTGGCGTCCAGCAGGGCACGCTGCGCAGCAGTGCCATCACGCGTGAGCCGCGTCTGATCCTGTCGCCCGGCATACATGCCATGCTCGACTGCGTGGTCCGCGGCGCGGCGGCCCCTGATGCGATGAGCGCATGGGAGCGCCTTCACGTAGCGATGCTACGGGAGTTGCTGACGCCATAACGCGGCTTTGTCGCTCGGGGCTTGGGATATTCGCCTGGTGGAGTGCAGGCCTTTGGGCAGAAACCAGGCATTCAAAACTGATGCGTGAGTCGAAACAGGTGAGTCTGAGGTGTTGATGAAGTAAGGAGGACTGTGGCGAATCTGTTCCCTCTGTAGAGCCAGAACCTCTTTCCAATCATCGTAGGAGAGAGCGAGACGGAGTCCACATGAGGTGGGCGCCGGCCAAGAACGGGCAAACAGGAGGCCGCTTTGGAATTCAGACTACTGCGCTATTTCGTTGCGGTCGCGGAAGAACTGCATTTCGCACGAGCGGCCGAGCGCCTTGGCGTCGAGCAATCGCCCGTGTCGCGCGCAATGCGCAATCTCGAAGCCACTCTCGGCGTGCAGCTGTTCGACCGCAGCGCGAACCAGACACGGCTAACCTGGGCCGGCCAAGTGTTCCTCGGCGAGAGCCGGCGCGTGCTGGCCACCGTGGAGCAGGCGGTGAGTGCCGCAAAGGCGGCGGCGCAAGGCTATCAGGGTTATCTGCGCATCGCCATCTGCGACAGCTTGGCGCAGCCCCACATTGCCACCTTGCTGGCGCGCAGCCGCGAGGAAGAACCGGAACTGGAGATTCGCGTCTTCGAGCTGCCTTTCGCGCAGCAGCTCAAGGGCCTGCACAACGATCTGCTGGACATCGGCTTTGCGCTCTCGGATGCGGTGAATGATGGCCTCGTCGCCGTGCCTGTTTGGACCGATCCGCTATCAGTAATCGTGCCCGTGCGCCACCCCTTGCTTGTGCATGCGGAAGTGCCGCTGGAGGAAGCCTTGAAGTTTCCGCTGGTGCTGTGCCATCCCGACGCGGGATCGGGCTGCCACCATCAGATCCAGGCAGTGCTTCAAGGTGCGTCCAAGCCGCTCAAGCTGGTAGATCAGGTGACGAGCTTAGGCGTGATGCTGACTCTGGTCGGTGCCGGTTACGGCATCGGTTTCGCCATTGCTTCGCAGGTGCAGACCCTGAACCGCCCCGACATAACCGTCCGCCCCTTGGCCGGTACGCCACCCATGCTGTCCACCTACCTGCTGCGCCGCGGCGCCGAACCCTCTGAACCCATGAGGCGGTTCCTGCAGCGCGCACACGAGGAGTTCCTGCTAAAAGGAGATGAGCCGGCCTCGTGACGTTGAGCGCTGGGGTACATTGGCTATTGCTGGCTGTCCATGGCTCGCACTGGACTTGCTCGGAGCGCGCGTTGACCAAGCGTGGTTTTTCAGTCCATAATTATGTCCATCTCGGTTCGCCGAGTGCGGAAAACTCGTTATCAATCAACGAGTTGGGAACACGATAAGGTTCCCTTCACCCGCTCCAAACAGACATCAGACCGGGCAACACGCCGCCCCCACAACCCGTTGACTCCATGAGAGCAACGGGTTTTTTGTTGCCTCACGCGACCGCATTGAGCAGTGCGACGTACCAACTCTTTGTTGGCCGTTATGTTGGCAGGCTTTGATGTCCTGCTATAACTTCTGTCTTATCGAGATCAGAGGGGACGGGGCGAATGAACAACGAACAACAACAGCTTCAAACGCTGTTGCTCAGCCTGCTGCCAGCAGACCACAGCACCGTGGGCAACATCACGTTGCTGGATCAGTTTCTGGCCGCTGCCCAGCAGGCAGGCCGCCAGCCGCCCGCCACCGAAGACGACTTCAAAACCGCGCGCGAAGCGCTGGTAGCCGCCGGCCTGGCCGTCAAAGGCAAAGGGCGCGGGGGCGCCACCGCCCGGGCCACGGGCGCGCAGCGCCCCGACTTTGCACTGGGCGCCCCCACCCCACCCGCCCCGGCGGCAACGCCCAAGCCACCCAAAGCCGCCAAAGCCAAACCCACCCCTACGCAACCCGACACCGGCGACGCCCAGGTGCTGGCCTACCGCCACCCCGACCGGCGCAAGAACAACCCCGAAGTGGGCTTGGTCAACACCGAAAGCGACCCCGAGCAGCCCAAAACCGCCTGGGCCTATGACCCGCACCTCGACCCCGCCCTGCAATTTGACAGCGCCCGCGCCCAGGCCGATGCGCTGATTGCTGACGCCCTGGCCGGCAACGACCCCGCCGCCATGCGCCACGCCCTGCAAACGCTGCAACGCATGGGCGCGCCCTATTTGCAATGGACGGGCAAGGCCGAGCGCACCGCCTTTGAGGTGGACACCGTGAGCCTGCATGTGCACGAGCGCATCGACGCCATGAGCATCCTGAGCAGCGTGGGCAAGCGCCAAAACGCTAGCAATTCAATAGCTGCTAGCGCAAGCGGGGCAAAGGCCGGAGTCCAAAAACACCCCAACTTCTACCAACCTGGTCTGTTTGAGGCCCCATTCGAGAACGTGCCCCTGCGCTCGGCCCTGGACTTCTACAAACACGACCGCGGCTGGGCCAACCGGCTGGTGGCTGGCGACAGCCTGCTGGTGATGAACAGCCTGCTGCAAAAAGAAGGCATGGCCGGGCAGGTGCAGATGATCTACATCGACCCGCCCTACGGCATCAAATACGGCAGCAACTTCCAGCCCTTCGTGGGCAAGCGCGACGTGAAAGACCGGGCCGATGCGGATTTGACGCAAGAGCCCGAAATGATCAAGGCGTTTCGCGACACCTGGGAGCTGGGCATTCACTCGTATTTGACGTATTTGCGCGACCGGCTGTTATTGGCGCGCGAGTTATTGAGTGAATCGGGCAGCGTGTTTGTGCAGATTTCGGATGAGAACTTGCACCATGTGCGGGAGCTGTGTGATGAGGTCTTTGGCTCAAACAACTGTCTTGCAACAATCGTCTTAGAAAAAACTTCATCAGCTTCCGGAAATGATCTGGCAGGAATAACGGACTATCTTGTCTGGTATGGCAAGGATAAATCGCAAGCAAAATTCAATGCAATATTCAGAAGTAAGGTGCTTGGCGGTGAAGGTGTCACGCAATACACGAATCTGCGAGAACCATCTGGCAAATTCGTTCGATTAACGACAAATGAACTTGCGGGCACTGATTCCCTGCGACCAGGCAACGTTTTTGCAGCAGACAACCTCACTAGCCAACGTCCCCCACAAGGTGGCGACGTGGTTGACTTCAAGTACCTCGGTAAGTCTTTTACACCGGGAAAGGGTACTTTCAAAACGGAAGCAACAGGGCTACGACGCCTCTCCTTTGCAGGGAGATTGCGACCAATAGGCGACAGTCTTATGTATGTTCGCTATCTCGATGATTTTGCTGTTTCGCCCATAGCAAATTATTGGGCGGACACAAAATTGACAGGCTTCAGCGAGGACAAAGTTTATGTGGTTCAAACCGCATTAAAAGCAATCGAGCGATGCATATTGATGACCACCGACCCCGGCGATTTGGTGCTAGACCCCACCTGCGGCTCCGGCACCACGGCCTATGTCGCCGAAAAATGGGGCCGCCGCTGGATTACCTGCGACACCTCGCGCGTGGCCATCACGCTGGCCAAGCAGCGGCTGATGACGGCCAGCTTTGACTACTTCGCCCTGCGCTACCCCAACGAGGGCCTGCGGGGCGGGTTTATCTAGGCGGTCTCAAATCTGAAGTGCAACACCCTCACCGAGGGTAATGTACGCAAATGAGAACGAGATACGAACACTTGCAGCCAGAAGACAGAGTGACGTTGGCATCGCTGCGCCAGCAGGGCTGGAGCATCAGGG
>JANJVG010000020.1 GCA_024710165.1 Burkholderiaceae bacterium | reverse complement strand
AGCAGGTAGGTGTTGGCGTCGAAATAGTCGCTGAACTTGTCGCCCTGGTAGCGCAGGTAGCTCTCGATCTGGAACTCGACGTCCTGGGTGCTGTACTTGAGGTCGATGCCCTCGCGCAGCTGGCGCCCGAACTTCTCGTTCATCACGTCGTCGCTCAGGTAGGTGATGTGGCCGATCATGCGCGCGATGCGCAGGCCGCGCTTGGGGATTACGCCGTGGCGGTAGAAGTGACCGCCGTGGAAGTCGGGGTCGGTGACGATGGCGCGGCGCGCCACTTCGTTGAAGGCGATGTTCTCGGCCGTGAGGTTGGGCGCGCTGGCCACCACCACGGCATGGCGCATGCGCTCGGGGTACTGCAGGGTCCACGACAGCGCCTGCATGCCGCCCAGGCTGCCACCCAGCACGGCCGCCAGTTGCGTGATGCCCAGGCGGTCGAGCAGGCGGGCCTGGGCGTTGACCCAGTCCTCCACGGTGACCACGGGAAAGTCGGCGCCATAGATCTCGCCAGTGTCGGGGTGCGGGTGCATCGGACCGGTGGAGCCGAAGCACGAGCCCAGGTTGTTGATGCCGATGACGAAGAAGCGGTTGGTGTCCACGCTCTTGCCGGGCCCGATCATGTTGTCCCACCATCCCTCGCTCTTGTCCTGGCCCTCGTACCGGCCCGCCACATGGTGCGAGGCGTTGAGCGCGTGGCACACCAGCACGGCGTTGGAGCGGTCGGCGTTGAGCTGGCCGTAGGTCTCGAAGGCGAGGTGGTAGTCGCGGATAGAGGCGCCGCTTTGCAGCGGCAACGCATCCGCGAAGTGCATCGACTGGGGCGTGGCAATGAACGACATAAAAAAACCCGGTAACGCTAAAAACGGTACCGGGTCGGCTGTCGGACGGTCTTTAGCTGAATTTATTAAGCGCCCGCAAGCTGTGGCAAATCGGCGCGTCCGGCAACTATAGCAAAACCCGCAGGTTCAGGCGGGTACCCACAATGCCAGGATGCCCAGCACCAGGAAGATCGCGGCCGACACCACATGCACGGTGCGCAGCGGAATGCGCCGCGTGATGCGCTCGCCCAGCCACACCACGGGCGCGTTGGCCAGCATCATGCCCAGCGTGGTGCCCACCACCACCCACAGCCAGCCGCTGTACTGGGCGGCCAGCATGACGGTGGCGATCTGCGTCTTGTCACCCATCTCGGCCAGGAAGAACGCCACCAGCGTGGTGCCGAAGACGCCCCAGCGCGGACCTTCGCCGGTGTCGCCGTCTTCAAGCTTATCGGGGATCAGCATCCACACCGCCATGGCGATGAACGACACGCCCAGCACCCAGCGCAGCATCTGCGGCCCGATCAGCGTGGTGATCCAGGCTCCGGCGGCGCCAGCCAGCGCATGGTTGGCCAGCGTGGCCACGAGGATGCCCCACACGATGGGCCAGGGCTTGCGAAAGCGCGCGGCCAGCACAAGGGCGAGCAACTGGGTCTTGTCGCCCATTTCGGCCAGGGCAACGATGGAGGTGGAGACGAAAAAGGCTTCCATGGCGGGGATTTCGGTGTTCTGGCCGGACGGTGGTGCGAATGCATCGACCGCACCCCGGCTCCGGCTCAATGGACGGTGTGCGGTCAATGGTCTCGCCCATCCGTGGACTGCAGATGCCATGGTGCGTGAGGCACCAAGTGTGTTGACATCCGCTCCCTGGCACTGGCTGCCAGGGCCGGCTACTCCCCAAAGACGAGCGTATTCTAGCCAGCGTGCGGAGCCCTCCCATCGACCGCAAATGCCACGCAACACCGCCAACAGACCTTGCTCGAGCGCACATGCTGAAAATAAAAAATCTGCGTCACGCCAAATTGATTGATAATGAACTCGCTTTTTCGGTTTGCGGAAAGGCAGTGAGTCAGCGGTGAATGGTCAGTATGCGTCTTTGAAGTCGTCACAGGTTTGTTGATTGCGTCGGACTCCATCGCGTTTTTGTGTTTTTTCAGGAGTCCTTCATGGGCAACAAACTTTACGTGGGCAACCTGCCCTACTCGTTCCGCGACAATGATCTGGAACAAACCTTCGGCCAGTACGGCTCGGTCTCCAGCGCCAAGGTCATGATGGAACGTGACACCGGCCGCTCCAAGGGTTTCGGCTTTGTCGAAATGGGCAGCGACGCAGAAGCCCAAGCCGCCATCCAAGGCGTGCATGGCCAAAACTTTGGCGGCCGTGACCTCGTGGTCAACGAAGCCCGTCCCATGGAGCCCCGCGCTCCCCGTAGCGGCGGTTTCGGCGGCGGCAATGGCGGTGGCGGCGGTTACGGTGGTGGTGGCGGCGGCTACGGCGGTGGCCGCAGCAGCTACTGATCAGCCCGCACCGGAAGGCCTTGCAGCCCTCCAGCGCAACAAAAGGAGCCCAAGGGCTCCTTTTTTTATTTCCCGGACGCAACAGATGCGCCACAGATCGTAAAAACCCTTGCTTTTTGCGCATTGGTACGGGACATAATGCGCAAGCGGGACTGACCCGCTTTTGGTTTGCGGTGATCCTTCAGTTGCACGCATAGAGCGTCGTCGAGATGAGCTGGTTGCGTTTTCGGGACTCCATCGCTTTTTCTTTGTGTTTTTGAGGAGTCCCTCGATGGGCAACAAACTCTATGTGGGCAATCTGCCCTACGGCGTGCGCGACAATGATCTGGAGCAGGCCTTCAGCCAGTTCGGCAGCGTGACCAGCGCCAAGGTCATGATGGAACGTGACACGGGCCGCTCCAAGGGCTTCGGTTTTGTCGAGATGGGCAGTGATGCCGAAGCGCAGGCTGCCATCAATGGCATGAATGGCCAGCCCCTGGGTGGCCGCGCCATTGTGGTCAACGAAGCGCGCCCCATGGAACCCCGCCCCCCCCGTTCAGGTGGGTTTGGTGGCGGTGGCGGTGGCGGCTACGGTGGCGGTGGCGGTGGGGGTGGTGGTGGTGGCTATGGTGGCGGCCGCAGTGGCGGCGGCCGTAGCGAAAGCGGTTATGGTGGCAGCGGCCGTGAAGGCGGTGGTGGGGGCTATGGCGGCGGTGGACGCAGCGAAGGGGGCTTTCGCAGCCCCTACGGCTCAGGTCCGCGCGGCGGCGGCGGCGGTGGGGGCCGAGGCAATGGCGGCGGCTACGGCGGCGGCGGTTACTGAACCTGGGCTGGGCGCACACCTTCCCGCGCCCCTGTCTCCACACCAAAAGCTCCTGCGGGAGCTTTTTTTCATGTGCGCCGCGAGCGCTCGGCAGCGGGGGTTCAGCCAGAACCAGAGTGCCTGTGTTTGCGCGGACGCCCTGATAGCAGCCGATCAAATAGTGGATTGGGCAGCACGCGAAGCAATTGGGCCACCACGCCCATTTGCCAGGGAATAACGCGGTAGCTGACCCCGGCGCGCTCAGCCGCAAAGGCTTTGTCGGCAAAATCTTCCGGGCGCATCAGGAAGGGCATGGCATAGCGGTTCTGGCGCGTGAGTGGCGTATCGATGTATCCGGGACTGATGGTGCTCACACCCACTCCGGTACCGCACAGTTCGCCGCGCAGGCTTTCGCAGTAACTGATCAGCGCGGCTTTGCTGGCGCAATAGGCGCCATGGCCCGGCAGACCCCGGATCCCCGCCACGCTGGCAATACCCACCAATCGCCCGCTTCCGCGCTGCACCATGGACGCAATGAAGGGCTGGAAGGTGGCAGCCGCACCGAGGGTGTTGGTGGCAAGAATACGGGACATGGTGTCGAGATCCTCACGCCGTGCCGTATCGACACCAAGGCTGATACCGGCGTTGGCGATCACCACATCAGGTACTCCCTGGCGCTGCAGGCACGCCTGCCCGGCATCCACGATACTTTGGATACAGGACACATCAGCACTATATATTTGATAGCTATCCGCGCTTATTTCACAAGCGCTAGCCCACGATTCGATCTCATGAATCCGACGAGCCACGAGTGCCAGCCTCCAGCCGGCACGGTGATAGCGGGCTGCCAGTGCCTGGCCGATGCCGCTGGACGCGCCGGTAATGTAAACCAGGGGAGCGGGCATGTCCGGCACCTCAGCGTGCAGGCACCAGCACCCCGCGCACACGCCCACGCAGGGTCAGTACGTTGTCGAGGTGGTCGTATTCCATGCTCTCGGCAGTGAAACGGTCGTTGCCACGCATGAGTTGCACGGGCTTGTCTGAGCGCACGCGCTCCAGGTCGGGCCAGACATGCAGAAACTCCCCCCGGAACTCCATGCGCGGCGCGCGCTTACCCTGGATGGACGGCGCTTCCCGAACGACCACGGCATTGCCGTGGAGTTGCACCTCGGAGCCGTCGGCATTGCTGAGCGCCCGGTCTGCCGTGGCACGCACCAGACGCCCATCGGCCGCGAGCGAACGCAGACGCACCGCGTCAACCTCCAGTGTGTCGGTGTACGGGTAATGGCGGGCCACGGTGCCCTGCACCTCGCTTTGCAGTCGGCCGCTGGCGTCAAAGCTTTTGACCGAAAAGCCTTTCATGACATAGTCGGGCTGATGCCGCAGAGCGCTGGCGGGGCGCGGTGCCTGCACCTGGGGTGCATTGCGCACCAGCCACCAGGTGCCCAGCGCCAGCAACCCCATCAACAGCACGGGCAGGTAGAGGGAGAAGCGGTCCCAGGCCTGGCGCAGTCCCATGGTCATTCGCAATAGGCGGCCAGCAAGGCGGCGTATCGGCCGCTGGCCGTAAGCAGCAGGTCGCAGAACTCACGGGCAGCGCCATCGCCACCGCGCATCTGCGTGATGTGGTGGGCGTGCGCGCGCACCTCGGCCTGGGCGTTGGCCGGCGCACAGGCAAAGGCACTGCGGCGCATCACGGGCAAATCGGGCCAGTCGTCGCCCATGGCTGCGGCCTGGCGCCAGCCCAGACCGAGCGAGGCCAAAATCTGCTCGGCAGCCGGGCGCTTGTCCTCGGTACCGAAGACGGCGTGTTCGACACCCAGGGCGCGCAGGCGCACACGCAGCGGTGCAGAGTCGCGTCCGGTGATGACGGCAGGCACGATGCCGGCCTTCTGCAGGAGCTTGAGGCCATGGCCATCGAGCGTGTTGAAGCGCTTGATCGTTTCGCCCGACTCGCTGAAGTAAAGGCCGCCATCGGTCAGCACGCCATCCACGTCGAAAAACGCAACACGCACATCCTGGGCGCGCAGCAGCAGTTCGGGGGGGAATTGCAGCACGGGAAGGGTCATATCACCTTCGCGCGCATCAGATCGCCGATATGGACAATGCCCACGAGCGCGCCTTCGGCATCCACCACCAGAACACTGGTGATGCCATGGTTTTCCATCATCTCGGCCGCATCCACCGCCAGCGCATCGGCGGAGATGGTGCGCGGCCCGGGGTGCATCACCTGTCCGGCCGTGGCCAGGCGCAGATCGGCGCCGGCCTCGATACGCCGCCGCAAATCACCGTCGGTGAAGATGCCCAGAACCCGGTCCTGCCCATCCACCACGGCCGATGCCCCCAGGCCCTTGGCGCTCATCTCGCGCATCAGAAGGCCAAAACCAGCCTCGGGATGAACCCGTGGCACCTGCACTCCGGTTCGCATGACATCACCGACATGGGTGAGCAGCTTGCGCCCGAGCGCGCCCCCGGGGTGCGAGCGGGCAAAGTCCTCGGCGCGAAAGCCGCGTGCATCCAGCAAGGCAACAGCCAGCGCATCTCCCAGGGCCAGTTGCGCCGTAGTGCTGGTAGTGGGAGCCAGGTTGAGGGGGCAGGCTTCGCGTTCGACGCTGCAATCGAGCACCAGGTCGGCATGCCGGGCCAGCGAGGACTGCAGATGGCCGGTAATGGCGACCAGCGGCACCCCCAGTCGGTGCAATACCGGAAGGATGGCGGTCAGTTCAGCGCTCTCTCCGCTGTTGGAGATCGCCAGCACCAGGTCCTGCGCCGTGACCATGCCCAGGTCGCCATGGCTGGCCTCGGCCGGATGCACGAACAGCGCCGGTGTGCCGGTGGAGGCCAGCGTGGCAGCAATCTTGCGCCCGATGTGGCCGCTTTTGCCCATACCCATGACCACCACACGTCCCGGTATCCGGAGCATTTTCTGCACGGCTTGCGCAAACCGGTCATCCACCCGCTGGCCCAGCGCGCGCAGCGCAGCAGCTTCAATGTCAAAGGTTTCGCGTGCCAGGCGCAAGGCCTGATCGGCATCAAAAGGGCGCGGCGCGCCTGTGGCAGCTTGCATGGGTTGATTCTATCGGTCGGGGCTGCCGGACCTCGGATAGCATCGGTATATGTCCTCTCTCGCACTGACCTTGCTCTATCTTCTGGCCGCTGTGCTGGGAGTGGTGGTCTGTCGCAGCCTCAAATTGCCGCCCATGCTGGGCTACCTGACCGCTGGCGTGCTCATCGGACCGCACGCCTTGGCCCTGGCCCAGAATTCCGAGAGCGTGCGGCATCTGGGCGAGTTCGGGGTGGTGTTCCTGATGTTCGCCATCGGCCTGGAATTCAGCCTGCCAAAGCTGCGCGCCATGCGCCGTCAGGTGTTTGGCCTGGGCATGCTGCAGGTGGTGCTGACCATGGCGACTGCCTTTGGCGGCACCCTGGCCCTGGCCCGGCTGCTGGGCGGCGTGTGGGACGTGGGCTGGCAGACGGCCCTGGCCCTTGCGGGCACGCTGGCGATGAGCAGCACGGCCATCGTGGTCAAGCTCATGGCAGAGCGTGCCGAGATCGAGAGTGAACACGGGCGCCAGATCATGGGCATCCTGCTGTTTCAAGACCTTGCGGTGGTTCCGCTGCTGGTGCTGATACCGGCGCTGGGGTCCTCGCCTGACGATTTGCTCCTGGCGCTGGGGCTGGCGCTGGTCAAGGCCACGATTCTGGTGGGTCTGCTGTTGACGGGGGGGCAAAAGCTGATGCGCTGGTGGCTCACGCTGGTGGCCCGGCGCAAGAGCGACGAGCTGTTCATGCTGAACCTGCTGCTCATCACGCTGGGGCTGGCCTGGCTGACCGAGCTGGCAGGCCTGAGCCTGGCGCTGGGCGCCTTCATCGCGGGGGTGCTGGTCTCCGAGACCGAGTACAGGCACCAGGTGGGCACGGACATCCGGCCGTTTCACGATGTGCTTCTGGGGCTGTTCTTCATCACCATCGGCATGATGCTGGACTGGCACATCCTGATCGAACAATGGGTCCTGGTGCTGGGCCTGCTGTTGGTGCCCATGCTGCTCAAACTGGGCGTCATCCTGCTGCTGGCGCGGGGCATGGGTGCGAGCACGGGTGTGGCTTTGCGCGCCGGTCTGTACCTGGCCCAGGCAGGTGAATTCGGTTTTGTGCTGCTCTCGCTCACCCAACAGAACGGCCTGATACGTCCGGCGCTGATGAATCCCATCCTCGCAGCCATGGTGCTGTCGATGCTGGCGACCCCCTTCCTCATCATGTACAGCAACCGCATCGTGATGAAACTGGTGGCCAGCGACTGGCTGCAGCAATCGCTGCAAATGACCACCATTGCCCGCAAGTCGATAGACACCAGCGGTCACGTCATCATTTGCGGTTTTGGCCGTTGCGGCCAGAACCTGGCGCGCATGCTCGAGCGCGAGCACATCGCTTACATGGCACTCGACCTGGACCCCGACCGCGTCCGCCAGGCCGCGGCCGCAGGCCACTCGGTGGTGTACGGCGATGCCTCGCGTCTTCAAGCCCTGGTGGCGGCAGGGCTGGTGCGCGCCCGCGCCGTGGCAGTCACCTACATCGACATCCAGTCATCCCTGAAGGTGCTGGCCAACACCCGCGTGCATGCTCCCCATGTGCCGGTGGTGGTGCGCACACAGGACGACCTGCACCTGGACAAATTGCGCGCGGCAGGAGCCACCGAGGTGGTTCCCGAGGCCATCGAGGGTTCACTCATGCTCGCCAGCCATGCGCTGGCCCTGGTGGGCGTTCCCATGCGCCGCGTGCTCCGGCTGGTGCAGGACCAGCGCGATGCACGCTATGACCTGCTGCGGGGTTACTTTCATGGCGCCGACGACGACACGGCCAACGAACGTGACCAGACGCGCATGGCCACCCTCACCCTGCCCCCGGGTGCCAAGACACTGGGCAAGCCGCTGGGCAAACTGGCGCTGCCCGCCCTGGGCGTCAGCGTGCTCAACCTGCGCCACAGCAACGGCCGCATGTCCCCGCCCACCGACGAATCGGTGCTGGCCGAGGGAGACACCCTGGTGCTCTCGGGCGCGCCTGCAGCACTCCTTCTGGCCGAAGACCGCTTGCTGCGGGGTTGATTCGATTGCGCAGCCACCCCGCCCCCGGCCCCTCCCCGCTTTCACTGACCTCCCCGAAGCCCACGCTCCAGGACGCCCCCATGCAGCATTTCCGTGTCAACGACTACCTTCGCCAACACATCCGCATGGTGCCAGACTGGCCCGCGCCGGGCGTGCAATTTCGGGACATTACGCCCCTGCTCCAGGATCCCAAGGTGTTTCGCGTGCTGATCGATGCCTTTGTGCACCGGTACATGGACAAGGACCTGCGGCCGGATGTGGTGGCAGGGCTGGATGCCCGCGGTTTCATCCTGGGAGCGGTCGTGGCGTACGAACTCAACGTCGGCTTCGTGCCCATTCGCAAGAAAGGCAAGCTGCCATTCACCACGATCGAGGAGACGTACGAACTCGAATACGGCAGCGCCACGGTGGAGTTGCATACCGATGCCGTACGTGCGGGCGATCGGGTGCTGCTCATGGACGACCTCATTGCCACAGGTGGCACGATAATGGCCGGCAAAAAACTCCTGGAAAAACTCGGGGCGCAGGTGATGGAGGGGGCTGCCATCGTCGATCTCCCCGAACTCGGGGGCTCGCAACGCCTGCGTGAACAAGGGCTGGCCTTGTTCACGCTGGTGGATTTCGCTGGCCACTGAACCCCGGTTCAGAGATCCCCGTATTGGGTGCTGCTGAGGGGCTGCGCGCGCGAGTTCTCGGGCAGCTCGGTATCGGCAAAGTCGTTGTGCAACAAGGCAGATGTGCGGGTGGGCCCCGAGCGCAACGGGACCCCGGGCACATCCGCGGCGGCCGGGCGTCCTGCCGCCGCCAGCGCATGCTTGAATGCGGCCACCTCATCGGCCTCGATCGGATCAAATCGCGGTGCCGCCGGGCGCGGGCTGGGTACCACAGGAGCCACAGCAGGAGTTGCCGTGCGCACGGGCACAGGCGGTGAAACCGCCCGGGCGGCAACCGGCACATGGGCGGGAGTAGGCACTGGTGCAGCTGGGGCCGCTGCAGGCGCTGGATGCAGTTCGGGCGGGCGTGTGGCCAGTCCTTTGTGAGGAATGCCTACCGCCACATGGTCATTCAGGCGCCAGTACACCGCATTGACGGCGATGTCATACCGCGCCTTGGCGGTTTGGGCAATCAAGGCTTCAATTTCGCTGAGCCTCACGGTGTCCCCCCCGTATTCGCGGGCCAGATCCATCATCACGAGAAACTGGCGGCCACGCTGGTCGAGCGAAAGCACCTTGAATTTGTAACCGGCAGAAAGCACCGCCGCACGCACCATGGCGTCGCGGACCACCGAATAAAGCAGTTCACGCCGCTCCATGCGTTCGTTCTTGCGGTTGGCGGCATGCTCCGGCGACACGGGCTCGAGCACAGCACGACCGTCCCGCCCCGGTACCAGCGGCACGGTGGCATCCGCGTTCAGAAGTCCCGATGGCTCGGCCATCCGGTGTTTGGCGGGAGCGGGCTTGCGCGTGAACCAACTGAACAATGACATGGTTTTCCTTCTCCGGTGTGCCGTCAGACACATGCGCAATGAGTGTAACGGCCCCTGCCTGCGGCACGGCACAGCAGGCGGCTGTTTCAGGCCGAGGCCACCCGCCTGCGACGGTTGCCCAGCCGCTTGGACATCACCGCCCCGGCCGCCATCGCCAGGCCCAACGCGATGGCCGGCTGGCGGTTGCTCAACTCGGAGAAGCGCAACGCTGTCAGTGCCCACAGCTTGCTGGGCGTGGCCGCCTGCGCCGTGGCGCTGCGCGGCCGGTGTGAGAAGAAGCCTCCCTCACCCAGTACCGAGCCCGCCGGCACAAGGGCCATGCGCAGTCGACCCTTGTCGTCTTCATAGTGCACACTGATGCTGCCGCTTTCCACCAGAAAGAGCGTACGGTCCAACACCCCCTGGTTGAACAGCAACTGCCCTGCGGCCAGTGTGCAAGGCTGCAGATAGGCCGACAGCGTGTCCCACTGCTCGGGCCGCAGCGGATTGTTCATGCTGTCGTCACTGTGCGCCTGGGCAATGGCCTGAACCAGGCCATGAAGGTCTGGAGCGTTCGGGGTGGGCGTCATTGCGTTCATAGACGAATGAAACTATCCGCAATGCCTGCCCGACACAAGCGATGTTTACCCATGCTTACACAATGGGCCGCCGTGCGCGTTTTTATTTCCCGATGCAGAAACTCGAAAAAATCACACCCAGCAGATCATCGGACGAAAACTCACCCGTGATTTCGCTCAGCGCATTCTGGGCCAGCCGCAAATCCTCTGCGAGCAGGTCCAGCGCCGGTCCGGGCGCATCCAGCTGCGCAGCCGCCGCGCCCAGGGAGTGCTCTACGACCTTCAGGGCTTGCACGTGGCGCTGGCGTGCAATGTAAATCCCCTCGGGCGCCGACTGCCAACCCGCCACCTCCAGCAGCCGCTGGCGCAGCTGCGCCAGCCCCTCGCCAGTGCGTGCGGACAAGCGCAGCCCCGCGCGTGCCCATGTCGCCCATTCCCCCACCGGTACGCAGTCGGATTTGTTCCAGACGTCGATCACCGGCACAGAGCCCCCCAGCCGGTCCCGCATCGCCTGTGCAATCGCAGCGTCATCGGCCCGGTAAGCGGGGGTTTCGCAGCGCGTCAAGTCGTGCAGGAACAGCACGGCGTCGGCCCCTGCGATTTCATCCCATGCCCGTGCGATGCCAATGCGCTCGACCTCATCCTGGCTGTCTCGCAGCCCAGCGGTGTCGATCACGTGCAGCGGCACGCCTTCGATCTGGATGGTCTGCTGCACCTTGTCGCGCGTGGTGCCGGCAATGGGGGTAACGATCGCCAGCTCGGCGCCGGCCAGAGCGTTGAGCAGCGAGCTTTTGCCGGCGTTGGGCTGGCCGGCAATCACCACCTTGATGCCTTCGCGCAGCAGTGCACCCTGGCGGGCCCGCTGCATCACCAGGGCAAGGGTTTGCTCCAAGTTTGATAGCTGTCCGCGCGCATCTGCCTTGCGCAGGAAGTCGATTTCTTCTTCAGGAAAGTCGAGCGTCGCCTCGACCAGCATACGCAGGTGGATGAGCGCATCGCGCAAGGCGTGGATTTCCTGCGAAAACGCCCCGCCAAGCGACCGGCTGGCGCTGCGTGCGGCAGCTTCGGTACTGGCATCGATCAGGTCGGCAATGGCCTCAGCCTGGGCCAGGTCGATCTTGTCGTTGAGAAAGGCGCGCTCGGTGAACTCGCCCGGCTGGGCTACGCGCAGGCCCGGGAGCAATGGACGGCCCGTGGCCGGGTCGGGCTGAGCGCCCGCCTCCAGGCACCGCGCCAGCAGCAGTTGCAGCACCACCGGGCCGCCATGGGCCTGCAGTTCCAGCACGTCTTCGCCTGTATAGGAGTGCGGCCCCGGAAAATACAGCGCCAGTCCCTGGTCGATGGCCTGGCCTTCGGCGTCGCGAAACGGCAGGTAGGTGGCCTCGCGCGGGCGCAGGGCTCGGCCGCACAGGGCCTCGGTCAGCGCCCCCAGCCCCTGGCCCGAGACGCGCACAATGCCCACGGCCCCGCGTCCGGGGGCCGTGGCAATGGCAACGATGGGATCGTGGTGGCGCGGCAGCACGGGCAGGGCGCTCCTTTATCAGGAGCTGCCAGCGCTTGATAAACCTTGAATTCAGATACTTTTAAATCTGAAACCCAACGAAATCAAGCGCAAGCAGCTTCTATTTCAATAGCACTCCGCACCCGCCCTTACTTAAATTTCGGCAGGTTGAACTGCGGCGGCACGCCCATGCGGGTGTTGATGAGCCACTGCTGGGCGATCGACAGAATGTTGTTCGTCAGCCAGTACAGCACCAGCCCCGCCGGGAAGAAGAAGAACATCACGCTGAACATCAGCGGCATGAGCCACATCATCTTGGCCTGCATCGGGTCGGGCGGCGCGGGGTTCAGGGCCGTCTGCAGCAGCGTGCTGAGGGTCATGAGCACCGGCAGGATGAAGAACGGATCGGGGGCCGAGAGGTCATGCACCCAGCCGATCCAGGGCGCGTTGCGCATTTCCACGCTGGAGAGCAGCACCCAGTAGAGCGCGATGAACACCGGGATCTGGATCATGATGGGGAAGCAGCCACCCATCGGGTTGACCTTCTCCTCGCGGTAGATGCGCATCATCTCCTGCTGCATCTGCTGCGGCTTGTCCTTGAGGCGCTCGCGCATCTCCATGATCTTCGGATTGACGGCCTTCATCTTGGCCATGCTGGCGTAGGCCTTGGCGTTGAGCCAGTAGAACGCGATCTTGAGCAACAGCACCAGGGCGACGATGGACCAGCCCCAGTTGCCCAGAATCTTGTGCAGCTGGTCCAGCAGCCAGTACAGCGGCTTGGACAAAATGGTGAGCCAGCCGTAGTCCTTGACCAGCTCCAGCCCGGGGGAGAGCTTTTCCATCATGGTTTCAACCTGCGGGCCTGCGAACAGACGCGCTTCCAGGACCTTGCTGGTGCCCGGGGCAATGCTGTCGAGCGCGGCGATCATGCCGGCCGAATACAGGTTGGCGTCCACCTTGCGCATGAAAAATTCGCGCGGCGCTCCCTCGGGAAGCAACCAGGCGGTGGCGAAGTAGTGCTGGACCATGGCGACATAGCCATCGCTGCTCTGCTTCACGAAATCAGCCTTGTTCTCCTCGATTTCCTTGAATTCCACCTTCTGGTATTTCTTTTCCTGGGTGAACACCGCAGGGCCCGTGAAGGTGGAATAGAAGGACGACTCACCGGCGGGCTTGTTGCCATCGCGCACGAGCTGCAGGTACAACTTGGGCGCCACGGGCACCGTGCCGGTATTGACCACCTCGTGCTTGACGGCGATGTCGTAGGCACCACGTTTGACGGTCCAGATCTTGACCAGCCTGACCCCGCCGAGGTCGGGGGACTCGAAGCGCACGCTCAGTTCGTTTTCGCCATCCTTGAGTTCGCGGGCGCCGGGCGCCACGTTCATCACGGTCTTGTGGGTGGGGAAGGCCCCGCCAATCAGCCCGGTCTGGGCGACGTACACACGCTGGGCGCTGTCGTCGAGCAGCATGAACTTCTTGCTGCCATCGACCAGGTCGGCGTGCTGGCGCAGCTCGGCATGGGTGAGCGAGCCGCCTTCGCTGTCAAAGGTCAGGCGCAGCACATCGGTGGTCACCTCCACACGCTCCCGGGGGGCCGCCGTTTCCACCTGCGCAGGCACCGCAGCGGCGCCCACCGGGGCAGCTGCCGGAGCCGATGCACTGGACGACACCGGCACCGCCGACGCCCCCGCACCCGATGCAGCGGGCGCGCTGGCCGTCACCACCGGAGCCGGACCGGGGAAAAAGGTCGCCTGCTTGCCGTTGTGCAACTGCCATTTATCCCAGATCAAGACCAGGGAAAAGCCAAATATCACCCACAGGATCGTGCGGCGGATGTCGTTCATGGAGACTTCTTTGGAGAGGTGGTGGAAGAAGCAGGCGTAATGAGCCGCGAAAACAGCCGCGTGGCGCGAGGCGCCTCGGGCGGCACCGGATCATGGCCGCCGTGACACCAGGGATGGCAGCGCGCCAGCCGTCCCAGCGTCAGCCAGGTGCCTGCTGCCGCACCATACTGCTGCAGGGCCTGCAGCGAATAGGCAGAACAGGTGGGCTCGAAACGGCAGGCCGATCCCAGCCAGGGGCTGAGCAACAGGCGGTAGCCCTTGACCAACGCGATCAGCAGGCGCTGCATCATGCGGCCCCCGGGGCCGTCACAGGCTTGCGTGCACCCAGAGCGCGCTCGAAGAGCTGTTGCAGCTCGGCGCGCACGGCCTGCTTGAGCGGGTCGGAGCTCGCACTGAGAAACTGCTTGCGATCAAACGTGGCGCGCAGGCGCACGACGTGCGCAGCCGGCAGCAACTGCGGCTCCAGGGCCGAGGCCATGCCGTATATCTGTCGTTTGATCGTATTGCGGGTCACGGCGCGGCGCGCCCAGCGCTTGGGCACCATGGCACCCAGCCAGACGCCCGGCGCAGCAAACAGCGGCTGCGCCCCAGGCCGGTCCGAAACAGGCGCGCAATGGCTATCGCCGAGCACCAGACGGTGCAGCGCAAAGTGGGCCGTACGGGCAACGGTTTCACCGGCCATGGCGGCCTGAAACTGCGGGCGCGTTTTCAGCCGCTGCATGATGGCGCCCCCGTTGGAACCTGCGGGCGTAAACCGGGGAGCAGGTCAAGACCCTGTAGGGGACTCAGACCGCCAGACGCTTGCGGCCCTTGGCACGGCGAGCGTTGATGACGGCGCGGCCACCGCGGGTCTTCATGCGCACCAGGAAACCGTGGGTACGGGCGCGGCGCGTCTTGGAGGGTTGGTAAGTGCGTTTCATGGGAATTCCTCGAGGGTTCAGTAAAGAAGCGCGCCCTCACAAGAAGGCACCGCAGGGTCAAATTGCCCTGAACACATTCAGGGAAACCCGAAATTATCGCAGGCTTGTCACTCAGAAGCAATGCCGCTTGGCGGATTGACCTTGTGGAAGGTCCTGGCACGTCATCTCGCAGCCCTGCGCCAGATTGTGGATAACTCCTTGACAAGCTACAATCCGCGGCCCTGAACCGCTCCTCCTATCCACAAGAAGAATCTCCCCAATGACCGAGGAACCCGCGCGCGGCACCCCCCCCTATCATGGTAACGATGCCGGTCAGGCCCTGTGGCAGGCCTGCACCGAACAGCTCTCCCAAGACCTGCCGGCACAGCAGTTCAACACCTGGATCAAACCCCTCACGGCACAGGTGGCCGAAGACTTCTCCAAGCTCACGCTGTACGTTCCCAACCGCTTCACGCTCGACTGGATCCGGGCCCAGTATGTGGGCCGCATTTCGGCTTTGCTGGAAGCCATCTACGGTCAGTCGATTTCGCTGGAGTTAGCGCTTGCTCAGCGCCCATCCAGCAATCGTACTTATGCGCAGGCCGCCAACCAGGCGCCAGCACCTTCGGTGGAACCCGCAGCGCCCGCCGCTGCCGCCGATGAGGGCGCGCGCGGCCAGCTGCGCAATCGGCTGAATCCGGCGCTGACTTTCGACACCCTGGTGGAAGGCACGGCCAACCGCATGGCACGTGCCGCTGCCATGCATGTGGCGGGCATGCCGGGGCACCTGTACAACCCGCTGTTCATCTACGGCGGCGTCGGTCTGGGCAAGACCCACCTGGTGCACGCCGTGGGCAACAAGCTGCTGCAAGACAGGCCCGACGCCAAAGTTCTCTACATCCATGCCGAACAATTTGTTTCGGATGTGGTTAAAGCCTACCAGCGCAAGACTTTTGACGAATTCAAGGAGCGCTACCACTCGCTCGACCTGCTGCTGATCGACGATGTGCAGTTCTTCGCCAACAAGGACCGCACGCAAGAAGAATTCTTCAACGCCTTCGAGGCCCTGCTGGCCAAGAAGAGCCACATCGTGATGACGTCCGACACCTACCCCAAGGGCCTGGCGGACATCCACGAACGACTGGTTTCGCGCTTCGATTCGGGCCTGACGGTGGCCATCGAGCCGCCCGAGCTGGAAATGCGTGTGGCCATCCTGATCAACAAGGCACGCGCCGAAAACGTTGAAATGCCCGAAGAAGTGGCGTTTTTCGTCGCCAAGAACGTGCGCTCCAACGTTCGCGAACTCGAAGGCGCGTTGCGCAAGATCCTGGCGTACTCGCGCTTCAACCAGAAGGAAATCTCCATCCAGCTCGCCCGCGAGGCGCTGCGCGACCTGCTCTCCATCCAGAACAGGCAGATCAGCGTGGAGAACATCCAGAAGACGGTGGCCGACTATTACAAGATCAAGGTCGCAGACATGTACAGCAAGAAGCGCCCGGCCAGCATCGCCAGGCCGCGCCAGATTGCCATGTACCTGGCCAAGGAGCTGACGCAAAAGAGCCTACCCGAGATCGGAGAGCTTTTCGGCGGGCGCGACCACACCACGGTGCTGCACGCGGTGCGCAAGATTGCGGGCGAGCGCCAGCAACTCACCGAACTGAACCAGCAGCTGCATGTGCTGGAGCAGACCCTGAAAGGCTGATGCGGGTACAGCCCCGGAGGGAAATCGCCCCATTCAAGGGCAAAATGGCGGGCTGTGCAGCAGGGAGGAGGCGGGGTCCATGCCGCTGTCCGCGCACCGCACCCCAAAACCACAAGAGGTTGACATGATCGTCCTGAAGGCAACACAAGACAAGGTTCTCGCGGTTCTGCAATCGGTGGCAGGCATCGTCGAGCGCCGCCACACGCTGCCCATTCTGGCCAATGTGCTGATCCGCAAGACCGGCAGTGCGCTGCAACTGACCACCAGCGACCTCGAAGTGCAGATCCGCACCACCGCCGAACTGGGCGGCGACACGGGCGACTTCACCACCACCGTGAATGCGCGCAAGGTCATCGACGTGCTGCGCACCATGCCGTCCGACCAGACGGTGAGCCTGGAGTCCAGCCAGGACAAGCTGCTGCTCAAAGGCGGCAAGAGCCGCTTCACGCTGCAGACGCTGCCTGCGGCCGACTTTCCTCTGGTGCAGGAGGCCGCCAACTTCGGCCCGGCCTTCAGCGTGCCGCAAAAGACACTCAAGCACCTGCTGGGCCAGGTGGCGTTTGCCATGGCGGTGCAGGACATCCGCTACTACCTCAACGGCATCCTGTTCGTGGCCGAAGGCAAGCAGCTCAGCCTGGTGGCCACCGACGGCCACCGCCTGGCCTTTGCCAGCGCCACGCTGGATGTGGAAGTGCCCAAGCAGGAAGTGATCCTGCCGCGCAAGACCGTGATCGAGCTGCAGCGCCTGCTCAGCGACACCGACGGCGCGCTCGAAATGCGCTTTGCCAGCAACCAGGCCAAGTTCAGCTTTGGCGCGCTCGAATTCGTCACCAAGCTGGTCGAGGGCAAGTTCCCTGACTACAACCGCGTCATTCCGCGCAACCACCACAACAGCGTGACCCTGGGCCGTGCGCCGTTGCTGGCCAGCCTGCAGCGCACCGCCATCATGACCACTGACAAGTTCAAGGGCGTGCGCCTGAACATCGAGCCGGGCCAGCTGCGCGTGGCCAGCAACAATGCCGAGCAGGAAGAGGCGGTGGACGAGCTCGACATCGATTACGGCGGCGACGCCATCGAGATCGGCTTCAACGTCACCTATCTGATTGATGCCCTGTCCAACATGGGCCAGGACATGGTGAAGATCTCGCTGGCCGATGGCAACAGCTCGGCCCTGCTGACGCTGCCCGACAGCGACAGCTTCAAGTACGTCGTGATGCCGATGCGCATTTGACGAATTTGCTATTTGTTTTATAGCTGCTAGCGCTTGTCCATATTGCGCTAGAGCCCATTTTCTATTGAAGACTCCGGAAACACCTGCGTTTCCCCCGACAGCCAAGGCCAATCATGACCGCTGAAACCCAACTGCCCGAGCCCGAAGACAACGGCAACGGCGCCCCCGCCGTGCCCAAGATTGATGCCCACCAGGCCGGCGCGAGCGAAGGCTACGGCGAAGGCGCCATCACGATCCTGGAAGGCCTGGAGGCCGTGCGCAAGCGCCCCGGCATGTACATCGGCGACACGAGCGACGGCACCGGCCTGCACCACCTGGTGTTCGAGGTGGTGGACAACTCCATCGACGAAGCGCTGGCCGGGCACTGCGATGACATCGTGGTCACCATCCACACCGACAACTCCGTCAGCGTGACCGACAACGGCCGCGGCATTCCCACCGGCGTGAAGATGGACGACAAGCACGAGCCCAAGCGCAGTGCGTCAGAGATTGCCCTGACCGAACTGCACGCCGGCGGCAAGTTCAACCAGAACAGCTACAAGGTCTCGGGCGGCCTGCACGGCGTTGGTGTGAGCTGCGTGAACGCGCTCAGCAAGATGCTGCGCCTGACGGTGCGCCGCGAAGGCAGGGTGCATGTGCTCGAATTCAGCCGCGGCTTTGTGCAGAACCGCATCGTTGAAACGGTGGACGGCGTCGAAGTTTCGCCCATGAAGGTGACCGGCGAGACGGAAAAGCGCGGCACCGAGGTGCATTTTCTGCCCGACACCGAGATCTTCAAGGAAAACAACGAGTTCCACTACGAAATCCTGGCCAAGCGCCTGCGCGAGCTGTCCTTCCTGAACAACGGCGTGCGCATCCGCCTGCTCGACGAGCGCAGCGGCAAGGAAGACGACTTCTCTGGCGCCGGCGGCGTGCGCGGCTTCGTGGAATTCATCAACAAGGGCAAGACCGTCCTGCACCCCACCTCGTTCTACGCGGCAGGCGAGCGCCCGGCCGAAACCTACGGCGGTATCCCCGGCACGCACATTGGCGTGGAAGTGGCCATGCAGTGGAACAGCGGCTACAGCGAACAGGTGCTGTGCTTCACCAACAACATCCCGCAGCGTGACGGCGGCACCCACCTGACCGGTCTGCGCGCCGCGATGACCCGCGTCATCAACAAGTACATCGAAGAAAACGAGTTCGCCAAGAAGGCCAAGGTCGAAGTCACCGGCGACGACATGCGCGAAGGCCTGTGCTGCGTACTCAGCGTGAAGGTGCCCGAGCCCAAGTTCAGCAGCCAGACCAAGGACAAGCTGGTGTCCAGCGAAGTGCGCGCGCCCGTGGAAGACATCGTGGGCAAGCTACTCACCGACTACCTGCAGGAACGCCCGGCAGACGCCAAGATCATCTGCGGCAAGATCGTCGAGGCCGCCCGCGCCCGCGAGGCCGCGCGCAAGGCCCGCGAAATGACGCGCCGCAAGGGCGTACTCGACGGCATGGGCCTGCCCGGCAAGCTGGCCGACTGCCAGGAAAAAGACCCGGCGATGTGCGAGATCTACATCGTCGAGGGCGACTCCGCCGGCGGCTCTGCCAAGCAGGGCCGCGACCGCAAGTTCCAGGCCATCCTGCCGCTGCGCGGCAAGATCCTGAACGTGGAAAAGGCCCGCTACGAGAAGCTGCTCACCAGCAATGAAATCCTCACGCTGATCACCGCCCTGGGCACCGGCATCGGCAAGGCCGGCGGCAGCACCGGCAACGACGACTTCGACGTCGCCAAGCTGCGCTACCACCGCATCATCATCATGACCGACGCCGACGTGGACGGCGCACACATCCGCACCCTGCTGCTGACCTTCTTCTACCGCCAGATGCCCGAGCTGGTGGAGCGCGGCCACATCTACATTGCCCAGCCACCGCTTTACAAGGTCAAGGCCGGCAAGGAAGAGCTGTACCTCAAGGACGCCCCAGCGCTCGACAGCTTCCTGCTGCGCATCGCCCTCAAGGACGCCAGCGTGACCACCGGCGGTGCCCAGCCACAAACGCTGTCCGGCGACACCCTGGCCGAGCTGGCGCGCAAGCACCAGGTGGCCGAGCACGTGATTGCGCGCCTCTCGGGCTTCATGGACTTCGAGGCCCTGCGCGCCGTGGCCGACGGCGTGGCGCTGAACCTCGAAACCATGCCAGACGCCGAGACCAGCGCCGTGCAGCTCCAGGCCAAACTGCGCGAACTCTCCGCCACCGGCATCCCTGCCGAAGTGGCCGCCGAGTTCGACGCCCGCACCGACAAGCCCCTGCTGCGCATCAGCCGCCGCCACCACGGCAACGTCAAGAGCAGCGTCATCACGCAGGACTTCGTCAATGGCGCCGACTACGCCGCCCTGGCCGAAGCCGCCAACACGTTCCGTGGCCTGCTCGGCGAAGGTGCCCGCGTGCAGCGCGGCGAAGGCGAGCGCCAGAAGGAAGAAAAGGCCGCCGACTTCCGCCAGGCCATGCAATGGCTCATCTCGGAAGCCGAGCGCACCACCAGCCGCCAGCGCTACAAAGGCCTGGGCGAAATGAATCCCGAACAGCTCTGGGAAACCACCATGGACCCCCAGGTGCGCCGCCTGCTGCGCGTGCAGATCGACGACGCCATCGAGGCCGACCGCGTGTTCACCATGCTGATGGGCGACGAGGTGGAGCCACGCCGGGATTTCATCGAAACCAACGCTTTGCGCGCTGGGAATATCGACGTTTGACAAGGTGATTTGCCATGAAAATCGAAAATGGTGTTTTCGATTTTCATGGTGTTTGGTAGCATGGCGCTCATGTTGATCGAACGCCGCCATCTCATTGACCAGCTCGCGCGGCTGCTCGCATCCTTTCGTGCAGTGGAACTGGTAGGCCCCCGGCAAGTGGGCAAAACCACGCTGGCGCGCCACTTCATCGACGTCACCAGCCCTCATTACTTCGATCTTGAAGACCCCGTCTCGCGCCAACGGCTGACGGACCCCATGACCACGCTGGCAGGTCTGCAAGGCCTGGTGGTGATTGACGAGGTCCAGCACCTGCCCGCATTGCCGGAGACGCTGCGTGTGCTGATGGACCGGCCCGGGCAGATGCACCAAAACGGCCAATACCTTTTGCTGGGAAGCGCCTCGCCCCGCGTAATGCACAAGAGCGAATCGCTGCTGGGCCGCGCGGTGACGCTGGAAGTGAGCGGCTTTGATATTGGCGAAACGGGCACGGATGCCCACACCGTGCAACAACTCTGGCTGCGCGGTGGGTTCCCTGCCGCCTACCTGGCACCTGACGATGCAGTGAGCACCCAGTGGCGCACCGCTGCCATTCAGCGCCATGTCAGCAGCGACCTGCCGCTGCTTGGCATGAACGCACCCGCACCGCTGATGACGCGCTTTTGGCAGATGCTGGCCCACTACCACGGCCAGACGTGGAACGCCGCCGAGCCGGCGCGGTCATTGGGCATCACGGAGCCCACCGTGCGACGGTACCTGGACTACCTCACGCAGACCTTCATGGTTCGCCAGTTGCAGCCGTGGCATGCGAACCTGGCCAAACGGCAGGTCAAGGCACCCAAGATCTATTTCCGCGACACCGGCTTGCTGCATGCGCTGCTGGGCATCCGAAGCCTGCCGCAACTGCTGGCGCACCCGCTCAGCGGCGCCAGTTGGGAAGGGTTTGCGCTAGAGCAGGTTTTGCGCATCGCACAGCCCGACGAAGCCTATTTTTGGGCAACCCACCAAGGCGCAGAGCTGGACCTGCTGCTGTTCAAAGACGGGCGGCGCGTGGGCGTGGAGTTCAAGCGCAGCGACGCCCCCAAGCTCACGCCCAGCATGCGCATCGCCATGGAAGACCTGCAACTGGATGCACTGTATGTGGTCTATCCAGGGCAGCACCGGTATGCACTGGCGCAGCAGGTGGAAGCAGTGCCGTTGACGGCCCTGTTACCGTAAGAGCGGCTGCCCCGCACTCACCCTCGCCATGGCCACCCTCAACCAGCAGCGCACCCACAAATACATCGCCGCCCGCCAGCAGCACCCGGCCTGGGTGTTGCTGGCTTCTCGGCGGGCGCCCCTGGCGTTGAGCTGTCTGGATGCGTTGTTCGAGCACCAGCGCGATGGCGTGCCGTTTGATGCCGCCGTGCAGGCGCTGGCGGACATGTTGGCCGCACATGCCAACGAGGTGGACTTTGAGATCGATAGCGACGACCCCCTGGGCCAGGCCCGACGCGAGGTGCGCGAATGGATACGGCGCGGGCTGGTGGTGGAGCGCGAGGGGCGGGTGTTTGAGACCGATGCGCTCAAGACCGCGCTGCGTTTCATCGCGCAGCTCGATGGGCGGATGATGACCTCCACCGCGTCGCGCCTGGCGGTGGTGCAGCGTGAGATCGACAACCTGGCCGCCGCGCTCAACCCCGACCCGCAAAGCCGCACCGAGCACCTGCAGCGCCGCATCGCAGACTTGCAGCAGCAGCTCGACGACGTGCAGGCGGGCCGCATCGCAGAACTGACGCCCGAGCAGGCCGTGGAAGGCATTCGCGAGGTGTATGCGCTGTCGGTCAGTTTGCGGGCGGACTTTCGGCGGGTGGAGGATTCGTGGCGCGAGGCCGACCGGGCGCTGCGCGAGGCCATCATCAGCGCCCGCCACCACCGGGGCGCGGTGATGGACCAGTTGCTTGATGGCCACGCCAACTTGCTGAACACGCAAGAGGGCCGCGTGTTCGACAGCTTTCACCAGCAACTGTCCCACCAAACCGAGTTGACCGAGATGCGCCAGCGCATCCGCCAGATCCTGGACCATCCTGCTGCAGACAAGGCCCTGGATGGGCTGCAGCACAGCACGCTGCGCCTGCTGGTGCAGCAGCTCATCAAAGAGGCCAAGGTGGTGCAGGCCGTGCGGGCGCGCAGCGAGCGCGAGGTCAGCCAGTTCATGAAGACTGGCCAGGCGGCCGAAAACCAGCGCGTAGGGCAGTTGCTCAACGACGTGCTGGAGCAGGCGCTGCGCATCGACTGGCAGCGCCAGGCCGTGCGCCGCCAGAGCGCGCCGCTGCCGCCGGTGGGCGTGGCACTGGGCAGCGTGCCATTGGTAGAGCGGCTGCGCACCAAGTCGCTGGACGGCGGCGCACAGGCCGCGCTGCTGCTCACCACCCAATACACCGACCTGGGCCAGATGGACAGCGAGTTCTGGCAGGCGTTTGAGGGGCTGGACCGCGACGCCCTGGTGCAACGCACCTTGCAAACGCTGGCCGAGCAGGGCCAGCCCATGACCTTGGCCGAGCTGGCCGCCGCGCTGCCACCGGGCGAACACGACCTGGAGACGTTTGCTCTGTGGCTGGCCATGGCGCGCGAGGCGGGCGTGGCGCTGCAGCCGGGTGAGGAGCAGATCGACACAGGAGATGGCGGCCAGCACTGGCGCTTTACCGTGCCGCGCGTGGCACTGGATAGCGCGCAGTTGGCGCACAGGGAATGGGAGCTGTGATGGAGCAAGGGCCGGATATTTTTGACCGCATGGCCGCGCAGGCCGCAGGCGTTGAGGCATCGCCATTACTATCAAAAGAGGAGCTGCCAGCGCTTTCTGCAAAAGCGTTTGAGGCACAAAACCATTCAAAAACCCCGTCCAACGTGCGCCAGGCGCTACAGTTTTTGCTAGCGCACGGCTGGCTCGAATCTGCGGTCAAGCCCAAGCTGTTCGGCCTGGTTGCGGCGCACACCACGCTGCTCGATGCACTGCTGGAACCGCTGGACCTGCGCGTGGTGGTAGACGACGTGCGTGGCCTGGCCTTTTTGGCCGTAGTGCCCGGCTACGCAGGCGACGACACCGATGAAAGCGAGCAGGACGATTGGACGCACCCGCTAATGAAGCGCCAGCGGCTGACGCTGGAGCAATCGCTGCTGCTGGCCTTGTTGCGGCGCGAGTTTTTGCAGCGCGAGCAAGAAAGCGGAACCGGCGCGGCGGTGCGCGTCACCGTCGATAGCCTGTTGCCGCAGCTCGAAACCTACCTGGGTCGCACTGGCAGCGACATGCAAGAGCGCAAGCGCCTGGGCCAGTTGCTGGAGAACCTGCGCACGCACGGCATGGTGACCGAAGTGGATGCGCAAGACTGCATCACCGTCCGCCCGATGATCGTGCACCTGCTCAGCCCCGAGAACCTGCAAACGCTGCTGCTGCGCCTGCGTGCAGTGGCCGAACAGGGCGGAGTCCAGGGCAGTGCAGGCAATGCGGAGGGCGCACCATGAGTGCCGACGCCTCCTTCATCCTGCAAGAGCTGCACCTTTACAACTGGGGCGCGTTCGCAGGCCGCCACCAAGTGGCCATCGACCCCGGCAACAGCGCCATCATCGGCCCCACGGGCAGCGGCAAGACCACGCTGGTCGATGCGCTGATGACGCTGCTGTGCGCCAGCCCGCGCTACAACCTGGCCTCGACCGGCGGGCACGAAAGCGACCGCGACCTGGTGAGCTACGTGCGCGGCGCCAGCGGCCAGGGCAACGACAGCGGCGACCACATTGCACGGGCCGGGCGCTGCGCCACGGGCGTGGCTGCACGGCTGGTGCGTGGGGCTGAATCGGTCTGGCTGGGCGCGCTGCTGTGGTTTGACGGCAGCAGCCAGTCGGCCGCCGACATGCAAAAGCGCTGGCTCTTCGCGCAGGGGCAGGAACACAACCTGGACCTGTGGCTGGAGGAGCAGCACAGCGGTGGTGCCAAGGCACTGACGCGGCTGGCCAAGGACAGTGACGGCTTGCAGATGTTCAGCAGCAAGGCCCCGTACCTGGCCAAGCTGCACAGCTTTTTTGAGGTGGGGCCCAACGCCTTCACACTGCTCAACCGCGCGGCGGGCCTCAAGCAGCTCAACAGCATTGACGAGATTTTTCGTGAGCTGGTGCTGGACGACCACGCGGCCTTTGACGATGCGCAGAAGGTGGTCGATGGCTTTGCCGAGCTGGCCTCCATCCACGCCGACCTGGAGCTGGCGAATGCGCAGTTTGTGTCGCTGCTACCACTGCGCGACCTGGCCACGCGCGAGCAGCAGCAGGCCCAGCACCAAGCGAGCCTGCAGGCGCTGCAGCAGCAATTGCCGCACTGGTTTGCGGCGCAGGGCGCGCAATGGTGGGGCCAGCGCGTGGCGCAATTGCAGGCCCAGATGGCGGCGCGAGGCGATGCACTACTTGCTGCGCAAGCGCAGGTCCACCGCGCCCGCAAGCACGAGCAGGATTTGCACGGCCTGTATCTGCAAGCAGGTGGTGCCAGCATCGAATCGCTGCAAGAGAACATCGAGCATGCGCGCAAAGAGCTGGCACGCATTGCGCACAACCTGGCGCAGTACCAGGCACTGGCGCGCAACCTGGGCTTGGGGGCCAATGCCAGCGCGGGCCTTTTGACCACCCACCAGCAGCAAGCGCAGACGGCCATTGCGCACATCGACGCAGGCCAGGCGCAGCTGCAGGCCCAGGCAGAACACGCCATCGCCCAGGCCCACAACGCCCACACCCACCTGAGCGAAGCCCAGGCCGAAGTCGACGCCGTGCGCCAGCGCCCTGGCTCCAACCTGCCCGTGGAGTTTCAGCGCTTTCGCGCCGAGCTGGCCGAGCACCTGGGCGTGCCAGAAAGCGACCTGCCCTTTGCCGCCGAGCTGGTCGAAGTGCGCCAAGCCGACCAGGCCTGGCGCGGTGCCATCGAGCGTGCGCTGGGCAGCCACCGCCTGCGCATTTTGGTGCCCCAGGCCGCGATGCACGCCGCGCTGCAGTGGGTGAACCAGCGGCACAACCGCTTGCATGTGCGCCTGCTGGAAGTGCGCGATGCCACGCCTGCAGCGTTCATGCCCGATGGCTTTGCGCGCAAGCTCAACCTGAAACCCGCCACCCCCACCGCGCACCTGAACACGCTGCGCCAGTTGCTGCATGGACTGGACCGCCACTGCGTGCCTGACGTGCAAACCCTGGAGCGCACACCCCACGCCATGACGGTGCAGGGGCTGATGTCCAGCCACTCCGGCCACTTCGACAAGCAAGACCAAAAGCGCCTGGACCAGGACTGGATGACGGGGTTTGACAACCGCGACCGGCTGGCGCATTTGCTACAAAAAAAGGAGCAGCTAGCGCTTGACTATCAAGCGCTAGAGGCCAAAAAGACCCAAACCCTGAATGCCCAACGCCAGGCACAGGAACAGCGCCAACTGTGGGCCGCCCTGCAGGCGCTGCGCCGCGAAGACCTGGACACGGCGGCTGCCGATGCGCAGTTGCAGCACAAAACGCAGCAACTGCAGGCGCTGCTGCACCCGGGCTCAGACACCGCACAGGCCCAAAAGCGCTGGGACGCAGCGCAAGAGCAAACCCGCGCTGCCGAAGCCCAGTGGCGCGATCTGCAAACAGCACAGACGCAAGACGAGACATTGCGGACCACTGCGCAAAAGAAGCACAGCGCTTACCACGCACGCAGCGCTGGCGCGGCCGTGATCGACACGGACTTAGCCGCCGACTTTGCTGCAAGGCTGGCCAGCGCCGGGCACCGCCTGCCCCCGCTTGATGGCGACAACCTGGAAACGCAGGAGCGCGAAGCAGGCACTACGGTGCAAGCCAAAGTCACCGAGGCCAGCAAAAAGCTGGGCACCCTGCACACCGACATCGTGCGCCAAATGGGCAAAGCCAAGGCCGAAGACCGGGGCGCACTGGCCGACCACGCGCAAGAGGTGGATGCGCTGCCCCACTACCTGCAGCGCCTGCAAGCGCTGGAAGAAGAAGCCCTGCCGCACAAACGCCAGCGGTTTCAGGAATACCTCAACAACACCTCACAGCAGGGCGTGGACACGCTGCTCAACGGCATCGCTGCGCAGGTGACCGACATTGAAGAGCGCATTGCCCAGCTCAACGACACGCTCCAGCGCGTGGACTTCCAGCCCGGCCGCTATTTGCAGCTGGAGCCGCGCGCCGTGGTGCACCAAAGCCTGCAAGAACTCAACCGCGCCCAGGCCCAACTGCGCACCGAAAGCCTGCGCGACGATGGCGGCCAAAGCCACTACCGCGCGCTGCGCGCCATCGTCGAAATCCTGCAAACCCACGCCAGCAACCGCCGCAGCAAGGCCGCGCAAGCGCTGCTGGACGCCCGCTACCGCCTGCAGTTTGCCGTGCTGGTGCTCGACCGGGCCAGCGGCCAGATGCTGGAGCGGCGCACCGGCTCGCAAGGCGGCAGCGGGGGCGAAAAAGAAATCATCGCCAGCTACGTGCTCACCGCCTCGCTGAGCTACGCGCTGTGCCCCAGCGGGGCCAGCCGCCCGGTGTTCGGCACCATCGTGCTGGACGAAGCGTTTTCGAAAAGCTCGCAGGCCGTGGCCGCGCGCATCATCCAGGCGCTGCGCGAGTTTTGCCTGCATGCGCTGTTCGTCACGCCCAACAAGGAAGTGCGCCTGCTGCGCAACCACACGCGCAGCGCCGTGGTGGTGCACCGGCTCGGCGCACAGGCCACGCTGGCGTCGCTGCGCTGGGAAGAAATCGACGCATTCCGCCGCAGCGCTCCAAGCACTCCAAGCGCCCCCACCGGCATAGAGGCATGAAGTCGCCCCAGGAACTGGCTGCTCGGCTGGCCCAACACTGGAACAGCGCCGATTGGCGCGAACGCCAGCTTCTGGGCACGGCATGGCCGCTGACCCTGCCCATCGGCCAGCCTGACACGGCCGTTTTTCTGAACGACGCCGCCGCGCTGCGCAGCCATTTGCAGCAATGGCGCGCCGTAGAACGGCAGAGCCTGGGCAGTGTGCAGTGGCAGGAGCGGCGTTACCGGGGCAGCAGCGATGCCATCACCGTGCCCACGCACTGGCAACTGGCCAAGCCCTCGCAGTGCATCGCCGCCATCAGCCACTTCAAGGTGCCGGGCCATGCGCAGGTCAAAAGCGACTACGCCCGGCTCAGCACCCTCATCGCAGGGGTGGAGCGGCCCGGCTTTCAGCGCCTGCTGGTGCGCCGCCTGGTGCAGTGGCGCGATGTGCCCGCCGAAGCCGTCATCGCCGCTGCGGGCATCGCGCTGCAACTGGAGCCCGGCTGCGCCCAAAGCAAGCCCCTGCGCGCCTTGGCGGTGCAAGGCAACGACAGCAAATTCTTCGAGCGCCATGCCAGCCTGCTCACCGCCTTGCTGGACGAGCGCTTTGACGGCGAAGCCAGCCGCCAGGGGCTGGTCGGTTTCCTGGGTGCGCTGCCGGAAGACGACCACTGGCTGCTCATTGCCCCGCTGGCCCCGGGCCTGCTGCCCTTTGCACGCCAGCGTGTGCGGGCCAGCGAGCTGCAAACGACACCGCTGCCCGCCCACCGCATCCTGCTGGTGGAGAACGAACGCTGCCTGCACCAGCTGCCGCTGCCCGTGGCGGACACCATCGCCGTGCTGGGCGCCGGGTTGAACCTGGGCTGGCTGGCGGCGCCCTGGCTACGCGGGCGTGCCGTCGCTTACTGGGGAGACCTGGACACCTGGGGCCTGCACATGCTGGCCAGCGCACGCAGCCACCTGCCGCATCTGCAGGCCCTGCTGATGGATCGCACCACATTCGACACCCACCAGCACTTGGCCGTCACCGAGCCAGTGCATGCCAGTGCACCCGCCTGCCTGGCGCTGCAACCCGATGAGGCCTTACTCGATAGCTACTTGCGCACCCTGAAAAATGGGCGGCTGGAGCAGGAATATTTGCCTTCGGACATGGTGCAGCACGCCGTGTGTGCCTGGGTCACAGCAGGTTCTGCGGCCGGTGCCGTTGCGGGAGAGGCGCAGGCCAACGACGCTCCACCGATCAGCCCAGCACCCACGCCGCCACCTGCGTGTAGCCACTGATGCCAAGCAGAATGTTGAGCGGGAACGTCAGCCCGAGCGACAGGCCCACGTAGAGCGACGGATTGGCCTCGGGGATGGCGTAGCGCACCACGGCGGGCACGGCGATGTAGGACGCGCTGGCGGCCAGCACCATGAGCAGCACCGTGTCGCCCAGCGGTAGGCCGGCCGCCTGTGCCAGCAGCAGCGCCACACCGGCATGCACGGGCGGCGCCAGCAGGCCATAGGCGATGAGCAGGGGCGGCTGGCTGCGCAGACCGGGCAGGTTGCGCGCGGCGCTCAGGCCCATGTCCAGCAGGAAGAAAGCCAGCATGCCCTTGAACAGATCGCCGGCAAACGGCTTCATGGCCTGCTGGCCCGCCTCGCCCGCGAGCAGGCCCACGGCCATGGCGCCGAGCAGCAGCAACTGGGCGCCGTCGGTGAAGGATTCGTGCAGCACCTTGGAGAGCGAAAAGCCCGCTCCCCCCTGCCCACCACCCAGGGCCAGGGTGCCTCCGCCGGCGACCCGCACGGCAACGGGCGCGGCGGCCTGGCTGCGGCGCAGGGCGTTGGCCATGAGCACGGCCAGGATGATGGCGGGCGATTCCATCAGGGCCATGGCAGCGGCCATGTGGCCGCCGTAGGCGATGCCCTGGGCGTCGAGGTGGGCCGTGGCCGTGATGAAGGTGACGGCGCTGACCGAACCGTAAGTGGCGGCCACGGCGGCGGCGTCGAAGCGCGGGATGAAGCGGCTCAGCAGCAGGTAGCTGACCACCGGCACCACCACGGCCAGCGCCACCGCCAGCCCCAGGCCCGTGGCCACCTGCGCCGTGAGGCCCGACTGCGCCAGCGCGAAGCCGCCCTTGAGGCCCAGCGCCATCAGCAGGTACAGCGACAGGAAGCGCGAAATGGGTGCGGGTATTTCGAGATTGGATTTGATGAGTCCGGCGAAGACGCCGAAGACGAAGAACAGGATGGCGGGGTCGATCAGGGTGTGCATGGCGGGGCTTTCACAGACTGGACGCGACTGTAGGGGCCCAAATGAATAAAGTAAAATCGATATTTAAATAGATAACTATAGATATTTATCTAGGCGGTCTCAAATCTGAAGTGCAACACCCTCACCGAGGGTAATGTACGCAAATGAGAACGAGATACGAACACTTGCAGCCAGAAGACAGAGTGACGTTGGCATCGCTGCGCCAGCAGGGCTGGAGCATCAGGG
>JANJVG010000015.1 GCA_024710165.1 Burkholderiaceae bacterium | reverse complement strand
GTGCTTTACAGGGCCTTGACCAGTTCCGGCACGGCCGTGAACAGGTCCGCCTCCAGGCCGTAGTCGGCCACGCTGAAGATCGGGGCCTCAGGGTCCTTGTTGATCGCCACGATCACCTTGGAGTCCTTCATGCCCGCCAGGTGCTGGATGGCGCCCGAGATGCCCGCTGCGATGTACAGCTGCGGTGCCACGATCTTGCCGGTCTGGCCCACTTGCCAGTCGTTGGGCGCGTAGCCCGCGTCCACCGCCGCGCGGCTGGCACCCAAAGCGGCGCCCAGCTTGTCGGCCAGCGGCGTCATGACTTCGTCGAACTTCTCGGCGCTGCCCAGGGCACGGCCACCGGAGACGATGATCTTGGCGGCGGTCAGTTCGGGGCGGTCGCTCTTGGTCACTTCGCGGCCCACGAAGCTGGTCTTGCCGTTGGCAGCGGCAGCAGCCACGGTTTCGACAGCGGCGGCTCCGCCGGTGGCGGCTGCGGCATCAAAGCCGGTGGTGCGCACGGTGATGACCTTGGTGGCATCGCTGCTTTGCACGGTGGCGATGGCGTTGCCGGCGTAGATGGGGCGCTCGAAGGTGTCGGGGCTGTCGATCTTGCTGATTTCGCTGATCTGCGCCACGTCGAGCTTGGCGGCCACGCGGGGGGCGACGTTCTTGCCACCAGCGGTGGCGGGGAACAGGATGTGGCTGTAGTTGCCGGCGATCTGGAGCACCTGGGCGGCGACGTTTTCGGCCAGGCCTTGTTCGAGGGCTGCGCCGTCGGCGTGGATCACCTTGGCAACGCCAGCGATCTGGGCGGCGGCAGCGGCTGCGGCGCCGGCGTTGTGGCCGGCGACGAGCACGTGTACGTCACCGCCGCACTGGGCGGCTGCGGTGACGGTGTTGAGGGTGGCGCCCTTGAGGCTGGCGTTGTCGTGTTCTGCAATAACGAGAGAGGTCATGTCAGTCGTCTTTCTCTTGAATTTTGGAGGGTGTCTGCATCAACCACGGTTTTCGATCACCCGGGGCCGATGCGCGGGACACCGAGGAAGGGCCGCCCCGCACCGAGGGTGTCGTCCCCCTGGGGGGAAGGCGCGAAGCGGCTCAGGGGGGTCAAATGACCTTCGCTTCGTTCTTGAGCTTGTCGACCAGGGTGGCGATGTCGGGCACCTTGATGCCGGCGCCGCGCTTGGGCGGTTCTGCCACCTTGATCGTCTTGAGGCGCGGGGCCACATCCACGCCGAGGTCTTCGGGCTTGATGGTGTCGAGCTGCTTTTTCTTGGCCTTCATGATGTTGGGCAGCGTGACGTAGCGCGGCTCATTCAGGCGCAGGTCAGTGGTGATGACTGCGGGCATCGAGAGCTGCAGGGTTTCCAGGCCGCCGTCGATTTCACGGGTGACGTTGACCTTGTCACCGGCGATTTCGACCTTGGAGGCAAACGTGGCCTGGGGCAGGTCGCAGAGCGCAGCGAGCATCTGGCCGGTCTGGTTGGCGTCGTCGTCGATGGCTTGTTTGCCCAGGATGATGAGGCCGGGTTGTTCTTTGTCCACCAGGGCCTTGAGCAGTTTGGCCACGGCCAGGGGCTGCAGTTCCTCGGCGGTTTCCACCAGGATGCCGCGGTCGGCGCCAATGGCCATGGCGGTGCGCAGGGTTTCCTGGCACTGCGCCACGCCGCAGCTGACGGCGATGACTTCGGTCACCACGCCTTTTTCTTTCAGGCGCACCGCCTCTTCGACGGCGATTTCGTCAAAGGGGTTCATGCTCATCTTCACGTTGGCGATGTCCACACCCGTGCCGTCCGACTTCACACGGACCTTCACGTTGTAGTCCACCACGCGCTTGACAGGGACCAAAACCTTCATGGAGTTTTCCTTTGCTGAGTGTTGTTCGATTCGCCCTCACTGCCAATGCGACGAATAAGACGAGTGAACCGGGGGCACCGCCGGGCGGCTGGTGTCATACCTTGAGGGGGACGGCCACGCGCAACGGGTAAGCGATGGGCTGGGTCAGAGGATGACGGGGATCTCGGTGGCGGGGGGGGTGTTGCGGCTGCGGCCACAGCGCACCAGGCCGTCGATCATGACCATGCCGATGCCGGGGATGTCGCCCAACTGCACGCTCTCCAGTAAGTCCTTGCCGGCGGTGTGCTGGGCCTTGTCCATGAACACGAAGTCGGCAGCGCGGCCAACCTCAATCAGACCGCAGTTGAGTTTGCGTATGCGCGCCGTGTTGCCGGTTGCAAAACCGAACACAACCTCGGGCGGGATGTTGGCAAAGCTGGAGATCAGCGCGATGAGGCGCAGCATGCCCAGTGGCTGCACACCCGAGCCCGCAGGCCCGTCGGTGCCCAGGATCACGCGGTGCGGGCATTTGAGTTCAATGGCAGCGCGGGCCGCTTCGATGGCGATCTTCTCGTTGCCGTTGTGCACGATCTCGATGGCACGCGAGGACTTCTCGCATAGCTCGCACACATGTTTCCAGGGCAGGGCGGTGTGGCCACCGTTGATATGGCCGATGACGTCGGCGTCGGCCTCCAGGATCACATCCTTGTCGATCAGGCCCGAGCCGGGGATGGATGGTCCTCCCGTGTGGATAGTGCTCTGGATACCGTACTTCCGAGCCCAGGCCACCATGCGTTGGGCTTCCTCGCCGGCCTTGACCGAGCCCAGGCCAACCTCGCCCAGCAGCGTCACGCCGGCTTCGGCCAGGTCCTTGAAGTCCTGCTCCTCCATGCCTCTTTCAATGACGGGAGCACCGGCGATGACCTTGACGCCACCGGGGCGGAAGTTGTCGTAAGCGCGCTGTGCGGTGATGGCCAGGGCCTTGAGACCCACGATGTCCTTGGGGCGGCCGGGTAGATGCACCTCGCCTGCCGACACCATGGTGGTGACGCCGCCGTTCATGGTGGAGTCGATCCAGCCAATCTGGTTCTGGCGCGGTGTCCAGTCGCCAAACACCGGATGCACGTGGCTGTCGATCAGGCCTGGCGCCACACAGGTACGGCGTGCATCTATGGTCTGCCGGGCGCCCTCCAGATCACAATCCTTTTCCTTGCCGACGGCGATGATGAGCCCGTCTTGCACCACGATGGTGTCAGCGCTGTGGATGGGCTGGTCGATGTCGCCCGAGAGCAGGAGGCCAATATTCTTGATGATGACCTTGCCTGATTTTTCGCTGCTTGCGGCTACTGCCATATGTCGCTCCTGTGAGGGGGTAGAGGGTGTCAGGGTTTAACGGTGCGCAGCACCGTATCGATCACAAAATGCTGCCAGTGCGCCATGGCGTCCTGGTGCTCCAGCTTTTCGCCCAGGAAGGCCGAAAGCGTATAGCGGTTGGATAGGTAAAAGTAGTTCAGGCCCGCGATCATCAGGTAGACGTTGCGTGCCGACAGACCGCTGCGGAACACCTTTTTATCCACGCCGCTGGCCAGCACCGATTCAAGGATATCGATGGCTGGCGAAGAGTATTCGCGCGCCCGCAGCGACTTGGAAATGTGTTTGCCCCGGTGCAGGTTTTCATCGTTGAGCAAGGTGATGAAATCGGGGTTCCGGTGGTAGTAGTCCCAGATGAAGCCCACCACCGCCACCAGCGCCTCCTCGGGCTTGTCGACGTTGAATTTGAGGGCCGATTCGGCGTCGTTGAAACGCCGGTAAAGGTCTTCAAGCACAGCGATGTACAGACCCTCCTTGCTGCCGAAGTAATAGTAGATCATCCGGTCGTGCGACTTGGCCACCTTGGAGATCTGGTCGATGCGCCCGCCGGAGAACCCGTGCTTGGCAAAAATGCGGGTGGCCGCGCGCAGGATGTTGTCCTGGGTTTCCTGTGCTGCCAGTTCACGCACACTAGGCTTGCGCCCAGGTGCGGCGGGTTTGCTGGCGGGGGTTCGCGTGGTTGCGGTGGTCATGGTGCTCCTGTGCAATCGTCCTGCGGTGGGCGCTGTCAGTGGCCGGTGTCTGGGCCGGGGCTCAAGATTCCGCAAAGGCCCGTTCGATTACGAAATTGCCGGGGTGCGAGGTGTTGCCTTCGCTGAAGCCGCGCGTCTCCAGCAGGTGCTTGAGGTCCTTGAGCATGCCCGGGCTGCCGCAGATCATCGCACGGTCGGTTGCCGGGTCTAGAGGTGGCAAGTCCAGGTCGGTGAACAGTTTGTCGGACGCGATGAGGTCGGGAATTCGGCCCACGTTGCGGAAATCCTCGCGTGTCACCGTGGGGTAGTACAGCAGCTGACTGGCGATCATGTCACCCAGGAATTCGTGGCTGGGAAGGTGGTCGAGTATGAGGTCGTGGTAGGCAAGTTCGTCCACCGTGCGCACACCGTGCACCAGGATGACCTGCTCGAATTTTTCGTAAGTCTCGGGGTCGCGCACGATGCTCATGAAGGGCGCCAGGCCGGTTCCTGTGGACAGCAGGTACAGGCGTTTGCCTGGCAACAGGTAGTCCACGACCAGGGTACCGGTCGGCTTGCGACCAACGATGACGGTGTCACCCACCTGGATGTGCTGCAGGCGCGAGGTGAGCGGCCCTTCCTCGACCTTGATGCTTAGGAATTCCAGGTGGTCCTCGTAGTTGGGCGAGGCGATGCTGTAGGCGCGCAGTAGCGGCTTTTCATTGATGCGCAGGCCGATCATGGTGAAGTGGCCGTTGCTGAAACGCACGGCGGCGTCGCGTGTGGTGGTGAAGCTGAACAGGCGGTCGGTCCAGTGCTGGACGCTCAGGACTCGCTCTTCGATGAATGCGCTCATGGGGTGTTCCTGGGACGAGGGGGTGAGGATCTGTCAATACTCTTTTTCCGAGTGCAAACGGGGTCAAAACAGCGCCAATCTAGGCGCGCGATGACGGCCGGACTTGGTGTCTGGCCTATGGGGCTGTCAAGTTGGCGAACTTGTTGCCCACATCTTTCCATGCTTCAGCGTCGGGTAGGGCAGGTTGTCGCTTGGTGATCACGGGCCAGCCGGGTGCGCGCTCGGCATTGATGGCGATGAAGTGCCGCTGATCAGCGGGCAGATCTTCCGCAGCATAGATCGCGTTGACGGGGCACTCGGGGATGCAGACCGCACAGTCAATGCATTCGTCCGGGTCGATCACCAGGAAGTGAGGCCCTTCCTTGAAGCAATCCACCGGACATACATCCACGCAATCGGTGTACTTGCAATGTACACAGGCATCGGTCACGACATGGGTCATTGAAGCTCCTGGGGTGGCGGATGGTGGGCCACCGTTATTGGTACAAACATTCCATGTGGGCAAAGTATTTAGGGATTACTCCATGGACAGTAAGAAAATACTACATGAAAATTCAAATCAATTGATGTAGGGTTTACTCCATGTTCATGTTGTGAATGCTACATTAAATTTCATCAACGCTTAAGTCGAGCGTGATTTTTCGAGGCAAGCAGCAACATGACCGAGCACACCAGAACAGACGGATTGCCAAGAATGGACGAGCCCCAGGTGTTGGAGCGCGCCCGTCCGCGCAGTGAGCGCATGGCTGAGACCAAGATCGAGTGCAATGCCTGTCCGGTTTTGTGCCAGATCACGGCGGGGCGCACCGGCGCGTGCGACCGCTACGCCAACCAGGATGGGGTGTTGATCCGTGTCGACCCGGTGCTGCTGCTGCGCCGCACGCTGGATGACAGTGGTGGGGCCAAGCTGGTGCAATTCAGCGGTCGTGTGGTGCAAAACGGTGCGGCTGAGGCGCAGGATGTGTCGATCACGCCCGATTGGGATGGCGACTTGCTGCTGTCGGACGAGGTATTCGTGACAGGCGTGGGTTCTTCTACCACTTATCCCGACTACAAGCCCGCGCCATTCATCGTGGCGTCCAAGGCGCAGGGAGTGGATATGGTGACCGTGGTCACCGAGGGCATCTTCAGCTACTGCAGTATCAAGGTGAAGATAGATACCGACCGTTATCTCGGACCCGAGCAGGCCAATGTGCGTTGCAAGGGCGAGGTGGTAGGGCATGTCACCACCGCCGAATACGGCTCGCAGATGCTGTCGCTGGGCGGTGTGCATCACCTCACCGGAGGTAGCAAAAAAGAAGGGCGCATCACCGTTGACATGATGGAAGCGCTGGGCAATAAAAAGGCGGTGGAGTTGTCTATCGACGGTGGCGCGCAGATCGTGATTCAGGCTGGACGCGCGCCCATCGTCAATGGTGTGGAAGAGCAGCGTATGCGTGTGGGCTGCGGCTCGGCCACTGTGGGCATCTTCGCCAAGCAGCTGTTTGGCCGGGTGGACGAGGTGGTGGTGGTGGATGACCACATCACCGGCGTGTTGACCGAACACCAGGCCGGCCGCTGTCTGGACATGCAGCCCTCTGGCATTGCGATGCGCGGGCGCAAATCCACGCCCGGCCGCTATTTCCAGGTGGCCAATCCGGGCACTGGCTGGGGCGGTACCTCGATTTCGGACCCGCTGGAGGTGATCGAGGGCTGGGACGCCAATGTGGCTTGGCCGGGCTTGCGTTTGCTCATGACCTCGACTACCGGTGAACACGCCGCATGGTATGTGCTGGACGAGCAGCTGGTGCCGCAGGTGCAGCCCATGCCGCCGGCGGTGCAGGCGGTGGTTGATCGCATCGGAGAAAACTGCGAGCCGTCGATGACGACTGTGTTGTTCCTGGGCGGTGCTGGTGGCAGCTTGCGCGCCGGCGCTACTGAAAATCCGGTGTTGCTCACACGCGGTATCAAGGAAGCCTTGGTCAATGTGACCTGTGGCGGCGCGCCCGCCTACGTCTGGCCGGGTGGGGGCATCACCGTGATGGTGGATGTGATGCGCATGCCCGACAACAGTTTTGGCACCGTGCCCACCCCGGCCATCGTTGCTCCCATTGAATTCAGCATGCGCATGGACCGTTATGCGGCGTTGGGTGGGCACGTGGACCAGGTGCGCAGCCTGCAGGACGTGCTCACTACAGGTGCCTGGCACAACGACGGCGCGCCCACCCGCCGCCAGTGGATACAGAACGAGATGGTCAACCCCTGGCCCATGGGCCAGAAGCCACAGATCGGGTGACCATGCAAGCGCAATGCCGGCCGCTCGGTGACGGGAGGCTCCACTTCCAGCACGGACCGATGGATATCGTCATTGGCGCCGAAGGCGAGCCAGACGCGGTGCGGCAGTCGCATGCCTTGGCGTGGGAGCGTTTTCGCGGCCTGCTGCAGGAATTGGTGGCGGAATTGCCAGCCTTGCGTGCGCCGGTGGGTGAGGTCTGTCCGTTGCAGGGCGACGTGGCGCAAACCATGTGGCGTGCCGCCAGCGTGCACCGGCCAGCCTTTGTTACGCCCATGGTGGCAGTGGCCGGCGCCGTAGCGCAGACCCTGATCAAAGCCTACCAGCGTGCCGGTGTGGCACGCGCCTGGGTCAACAACGGCGGCGATATTGCCTTGTTCCTCACGCCGGGCGCTTCGTTCCGCATTGGCCTGTACGCCGACATCGACCGACTGGCTGGGCTCGATGCCGCCGAGGACTTGACGGTGGATGGTGTGTTCGACGTGATCTACGACAGCCCGGTGCGCGGTGTGGCCACCAGTGGCTGGCGGGGCCGCAGCTTTTCTTTGGGTATCGCCGACAGTGTGACGGTGCTGGCCGCCACCGCCGCGCATGCCGATGCCGCCGCCACCTTGATCGGCAACGCGGTGGATGTGGACGATGCGGACATTGTCCGTGTGCCGGCCCATCACCTCAAGGACGACACTGATCTCGGCGCCATTCCCGTCACAGTCGATGTGCCCTTTCTGGGCCACCAGCAGGTAGCGCTGGCGCTGCGCGCCGGCCTGGACCGGGCGCTTGCGCTGCGCGAGGCCGGCCAGATCGTGGCCTGTGTCATCACCTGCCAGGGCTGGATGGTGTCGACCGAACGCCCCGACCAGGCACCCTTGTTTCTTGAATCCACCGCACCCAACCGTGCTTTGGCGCTGTGCGCGCAGGAGTAACACCAATGATCGAAATCCGAAGAACCCACACCCACGTCGAAGACATTTTTCACGAATTTGGCCCGGTGGCGGCTCAACCCCTGCGGCGTGGCTTCATCGCAGCCGTACTGACCAACCCCTTTGCCGGGCGCTTTGAACCCGACATTCTGCCCATGATGGAAGCACTCAACGCCGTGGGCTCCCAGATGGCACACCAGTTGCTGGCCGCGATGGCGGTGGGCACCGAGCAAATCGAAAGCTACGGCAAGGGCGCCATCGTGGGTGCCGCCGGCGAGCACGAACACGGTGCCCTGTGGCATGTGCCCGGTGGCTATGCCATGCGCGAGCTGCTGGGTTGGGGCGGCGACCGCGCTGCCTATATGGCGGGCAAGGGCGAAGAAAAAACTGGCCAGCCGGGCAATGCCCTGTCCATCGTGCCGTCCACCAAAAAGGTCGGTCCGCCCGGTTGCACCCTGGATGTGCCTCTGACCCACATCAACGCCAGCTACGTGCGCAGCCACTTTGATTCCATTGAGGCGCGTGTGCCTGGCGCACCGCTGCCGGATGAGGTGGTGTACCTGTTGGCCATGTCCACCGGCCCACGGGTGCATGCCCGTGTGGGTGGGCTCAAGGCCGCCGACATCGCCAAATGGGATGGCCTGCGCTGAGGCTCGGCCCTGGTTCAATTTTTTCAAATGAGGAAATCCATGTCAGCCAAGATCCGAAAACTGCTGGTTCAGGTCGATGAAACCCGTATCGAGATGGGCCAGACCATCAATCCGCCCACACGCCGCGCCGTCGCCATGGCCGTGATCGCCAACCCCTATGCCGGGCGTTTCGAGCAGAACCTGGACGAGCTGATCGCCATCGGTGAGGAGCTCGGCGTCCTGCTGGGCGAGAAGTGTGTGGCAGCCCTTGGCATCGCGCCCGCGCAGGCAGAGAGCTACGGCAAGGCCGCCATCGTGGGTGAGTCCGGCGAGCTCGAACACGCCGCCGCCATCCTGCACCCCAAGCTGGGGGCTCCGCTGCGCAAAGCGGTGGAAAAGGGCGCTGCGCTGGTGCCGTCAAGCAAAAAGCGCGGCGGTCTGGGCACGGCCATCGATGTACCTCTGGGGCACAAGGACGCGGCCTTTGTGCGCAGCCATTTCGATGCCATCGAGGCGCGCGTGAGCGATGCGCCGCGTGCCAACGAAATTGTGGTGGTGGTGGCCGTGACCGACAGCGGCCGGCCCCTGCCACGCATCGGTGGGCTGCAAGCCCACGAGATCAAGGGTGAAGACGGTTTGAGGTGAGTGGCTGCGGCCCGTGTGACGCGTGTAAGTACTAAACCCGTGAAAAGGAATGACCATGTTCATGTTCAAGTTCAATGAGATTGCAAAAATGCGGCCGCTGTTCGCTGGCGTCGCTGGTCTGGTGATGGTCTTGGGCGCGCAGGCGCAAAGCGTGATCAAGATCGGGGAGATCAACAGCTATAAGGCACAGCCCGCTTTCCTGGATCCCTACAAAAAGGGCATGCAGCTGGCGGTGGATGAGGTCAACGCCAGCGGTGGCGTGCTGGGCCGCAAGATTGAGCTGATCACGCGCGACGATAACGCCAACCCGGGCGATGCCGTGCGCGCCGCCGAAGAGCTGATGTCGCGCGAACGGGTGGACGTGCTGACGGGCTCCTTCCTGTCCAACATTGGCCTGGCGCTGACCGACTTTGCCAAGCAGAGAAAGACGTTCTTCCTGGCCGGTGAGCCGCTGACCGACAAGATCGTCTGGGACAACGGCAATCGCTACACCTTCCGCCTGCGTACGTCCACCTACATGCAGGTTGCCATGCTCATGCCCGACGTGACGGCGATGAAGAAAAAACGCTGGGCCATCATTTACCCCAATTACGAATACGGTCAATCGGCTGCTGCCAGCTTCAAGAAGCTGCTCAAAGCTGCCCAGCCCGATGTGGAGTTCGTCGCCGAGCAGGCGCCGCCGCTGGGCAAGGTCGATGCCGGTAGCGTCGTGCAGGCCCTGGCCGATGCCAAGCCGGACGCCATCTTCAATGTGTTGTTTGGTTCCGACCTGGCCAAGTTCGTGCGCGAAGGCAACACCCGTGGTCTGTTCAAGGGCATGGAAGTGGCCAGCCTGCTGACTGGCGAGCCTGAGTACCTCGATCCGCTCAAGGACGAAGCGCCTGACGGCTGGGTGGTGACTGGCTACCCTTGGTACGCCATCAAGACGCCCGAGCACGAGGTCTTCCGCAGCGCCTACGAAGCCAAGTTCAAGGAATACCCGCGACTGGGTTCGGTGGTCGGCTATGCGTCCATCAAGTCCATTGTTGAAGGTGTGAAGAAGGCCGGTTCGACCGATACCGAAAAGATGATCGCCGCCTTCCGCGGCCTCAACGTGATCACACCGTTCGGACCCATTGTCTACCGCGCGGAAGACCACCAGTCCACCATGGGCGCCTATGTGGGCCGCACCAAAAACGAGGGTGGCAAGGGTGTGATGGTGGGCTCGCGCTACATGGACGGTGCCAAGCTCCTGCCTTCGGCCGACGAGGTCAAGAAGATGCGTCCTGCCGATTGACGGCAGGCACTGAAATAACGAGGCGTTGTATGTCTGACCTGTTGAACTCCGCAGAGGTGGTATGAACTTCTCTGGCTTTATTGTCCAGTTGCTCAATGGCCTGGCCGGCGCTTCGTCGCTGTTTCTGGTCGCGGCCGGGTTGTCACTGATTTTTGGTGTCACCCGTATCGTGAACTTCGCACATGGCTCCTTCTACATGGTGGGGGTCTACGTTGCGTACGCGCTGGTGGGCCAGCTGGCCTGGCTGGGCTTCTGGTTCGCCGTGCCCATCGCTGCCATTGCGGTTGGTGTGCTAGGTGTGATCGTAGAGATGGTGCTGTTGCGCCGCATCTACCGCGCGCCCGAGCTGTTCCAGCTGCTCGCCACCTTTGCCCTGGTACTGGTCATTAAGGACGGGGTGTTGTGGCTGTTCGGTCCTGAAGAACTGCTGGGCCCACGTGCGCCCGGCATGACCGGATCAGTTGAAATTCTGGGGCGCCAGTTCCCGGCCTACGATCTGTTCCTGATCGTCGTTGGTCCCATCGTGCTGGGCCTGCTGTGGGTGCTTCTGACCCGCACCCGCTGGGGCACGCTGGTGCGTGCCGCCACACAGGACCGCGAGATGGTGGGAGCCTTGGGCGTGAACCAGGCCTGGCTGTTCACAGCCGTTTTTGCCCTGGGCGCCATGTTGGCTGGCCTGGGTGGTGCGCTGCAGTTGCCACGCGAACCTGCCAACCTGGAGATGGACCTGCACATTATCGGCTCGGCCTTCGTGGTGGTGGTGGTCGGTGGCATGGGCTCCATACCCGGCGCCTTCGTGGCCGCACTGCTGATTTCCGAAATCAAGGCCATCTGCATCTGGCTGGGTTTGGTCAATGTGTTCGGCGTCTACATCTCCTTCTCCAAGCTTACGCTGGTGGCGGAGTTTGTGGTCATGGCCATCGTGCTGGTGGTGCGCCCTTGGGGCTTGATGGGCAAGGCGCAGGCTGCCGCCCGCGCCATGGGTGAGGCCGAAATGCCCATCCGTCCATCCGACAAGCTGTTCATGACCGGTGTGGCCGTGCTGGCGCTGGCTCTGCTGGTGTTGCCGCCCGTGACCACCGAATCGCCTTACGTGGTGGTGCTGATGATCGACTTGCTGATCGCCGCCTTGTTTGCGGCCAGCCTGCACTTCATCATGGGGCCGGCCGGAATGCATTCCTTCGGCCATGCGGCCTACTTCGGTCTGGGCGCCTATGCTGCGGCGCTGGTGGTGCGCAAGCTGGGCCTGCCCATGGAGACGGCACTGGTGCTGGCGCCGGTGGTGGCGGCCATCGGTGCGCTCATCGTCGGCTGGTTCAGCGTGCGGCTGTCGGGTGTCTACCTTGCCATGCTGACCCTGGCCTTCGCACAGATCGTCTGGGCCAGCGTCTACCAGTGGGACGACTTTACAGGTGGTAGCAACGGCATGACGGGTGTCTGGCCGGCCGAATGGCTGTCCGACAAATCGGCCTACTACTACCTCACGCTGGCGCTGGTCGCCGCTTCGCTGTGGGCCTTGCGGCGCATGTTGTTCTCGCCCTTCGGCTATGCGCTGCGGGCCGGGCGTGATTCTTTCCTGCGGGCCGACGCTATCGGCATGGACGTCAAGGCCATGCAGTGGGTGGCATTCATCATCGCGGGCGCCTTCGCCGGTGTCGCGGGTGCAATGTTCGCCTTCTCCAAGGGCAGCATTTCGCCTGAAGCGCTCAACGTGAGCCGTTCGGTCGATGGCCTGGTGATGGTGCTGCTGGGCGGCATCCAAACCCTGGCCGGCCCGGTGGTGGGTGCGATCAGCTACACCTGGCTGCACGACGTGATGGCGCGCAACACCGAATACTGGCGTGCTCTGCTGGGCGCGGTGATCCTGATCCTGGTGCTGCTGTTCCCGCAGGGCATTGCCGGCTTCTTCCGGCAGCTGCTGGACTTGCGCCGCACCCCAACAGAGGTGGCACGATGAGCCTGCTCAAAGTCGAGAATCTGGGAAAGTCCTTCGGTGGCGTCAAGGCCGTCGATGGCATCAACTTCGAACTCAAGGCCGGTGAGCTGTTGGCCTTGATCGGCCCCAACGGTGCTGGCAAGTCCACTACTTTCAATATGGTCAACGGCCAGCTCAAGGCCGACCGGGGGTCGATCCAGCTGGCCGGCACCGAACTGGTGGGCCTGCAGCCGCGCGACATCTGGCGCCTGGGCGTGGGACGCACCTTCCAGATCGCGGCCACCTTCTCCTCGCTCACCGTGGTAGAGAACGTGCAGATGGCCTTGTTGTCGCAGGACCGCAAGTTGTTCTCCATGTGGTCGGTTGCGGCCAGACATCGCCGCAGCGATGCGCTGGACCTGTTGGACATGGTGGGCATGGCCTCCCAAGCCGACCGACCCTGCAGCGTGTTGGCCTATGGTGACGTCAAGCGCGTGGAACTGGCCATCGCCATGGCCAACAATCCCAAGCTGCTGCTGATGGACGAGCCTACCGCCGGCATGGCGCCCAAGGAGCGCAACGAGCTCATGGCTCTGACCAAGAAGCTGGTGATCGAACGCAGCGTGGCCGTGTTGTTCACCGAACACAGCATGGACGTGGTGTTTGCCTACGCCGACCGCATGGTGGTTCTGGCGCGGGGCCGTCTGATCGCCGAGGGCAAGCCCGACGTGATCCGCGATCACCCCAAGGTGCAGGAGGTGTATTTCGGCTCCGGTAAAACCTTCGAGAAAACCCAGGAACCCGGCAAAGCGCTACAGGAGCAAGCGGCATGATGGCCCCCAAAGTAAACAGCCCCGAAGTCCTGCTGGACGCACACGGCCTCCAAGCCTGGTACGGCGCGGCGCAAATCCTGTACGACATCAACCTGCAAGTGAAGCGTGGCGAGGTGGTGGCGCTGATGGGCCGCAACGGCGCCGGAAAATCCACCACACTTAAGACGCTGATGGGTCTGATGGACAAACACAAGGGCACAGTCAGCTTCATGGGTCACGACATCTCGGACGCGCAGCCGCACCAGATCGCCTCGCTGGGCATGGGTTTTGTGCCCGAGGACCGGCGTGTCTTCATCGACCTGACCGTGACCGAGAACCTGGAGGTGGGGCGCCAGCCGCCGCGCAAGTGGCCTGACGGCCAGGCCGCGCCGACCTGGACATCGCAGGATCTCTACAAGCTGTTTCCCAATCTCGGCGAAATGCCCAACCGCCTTGGTGGCCACATGAGTGGCGGTGAACAGCAGATGTTGACCGTGGGTCGCACGCTGATGGGCAACCCCTTCCTGGTGCTGTTGGACGAGCCTTCCGAAGGCGTGGCCCCAGTCATCGTCGAGCAGATGGCCAACATGATCCTGGAACTCAAGGGCAAAGGTGTGAGCATCTTGCTGTCGGAGCAGAACCTGCACTTCGCCGAACTGGTGTCTGATCGGGCCTACGTGCTCGAAAAAGGTCAGATTCGTTTTGAAGGCACGATTGAAGAGCTCTCCCTCGCAGAGGACATCCGCCGTGCCTACCTGAGCGTTTGACCCCACTTTCACAATGAACGGAGCGAGACAAACATGAGCACTTCCCAGCCCCCCTGTGACTATCGTGTGACCGACCAGGTCGGTCACCTGTTGCGCCGCGCCTACCAACGCCACACCGCCATCTTCCAGTCGGTGGTGCCGGCCAGCAAGCTCAGCGCGGCGCAGTTCGTAGTGTTGTGCGCGGTGCGCGATCACGAGGGGGCTACCATACGCGACATCGTGGATGCGACTGCCATGGACGAGCCGACGGTGCGTGGCATCGTTGAACGTCTCAAGTGGACTGATCAGGTGGCCATAGCCCACGAGCCTGGCGACAAGCGCCACGCGACCGTGACCCTGACCGTCCTCGGTCAGACCAGGGTCACCGATATCTTGCCGCACGCGCAGCATATCTCCGAGCTGACCTTTGGCGATCTGAACGAAAGCGAGCGCCAGCAGCTGACCAGCCTTTTGCGTCGCATCAGCGGCACCGTCTGACGGCACCGACATGGTCGCCACTGTGCCTCTTGAACTGCCCATCGGACTGACTGTCAATGGGACAACGCACTCGCTGACGGTGGGCTCCGCAGCCACTTTGCTGCAGGTGCTGCGCAATGACCTCGGCCTCAATGGCCCAAAGTACGGCTGTGGCCTGGGCCAGTGTGGCGCCTGCACGGTGCATGTCGACGGCGTGGCTGCGCGCTCCTGCGTCATCCCGGCGGCCAAGGTGCAGGGGCGGGCCATCACCACGCTCGAAGGTCTGGGCGACCGCTTGCGGCCCCACCTGGTGCAGAGTGCCTTCATCCATGCGCAGGCGGCGCAGTGTGGTTATTGCCTGAACGGCATGATCATGACCACCGCCGCCCTGCTGGCGCACAACCCCCATCCCAGCCCACAGGCGGTGCGCGATGCCCTCTCGGGCAACTTGTGCCGCTGCGGCACGCACGTCGAAATCCTGGCGGCGGTCGAACAGGCCGTTGCCATGCTGACGAACACCTCACCCGACCTGGCCCCGTGATGAACCGAAGCGAACGCCTCTCCCAACTGCGCACGCGCAGCGACTTTCTAGGCGCCCATGGTGTGCTGCTCGTCACGCGCGACCCGGTGCCACCGCCACCGCCCGCGCCGGGCCAGCCGCCCATCGTGGCCGGCAACCCGGCCGAAGGGGTGGAAGTGCTGCTCTCGGTCTGGGACGACAACACCGCCCTGGGACTGCACGGTCACGTGGACCTGGGCACGGGCATACGCACGGCGCTGGGTCAGATCATGGCCGACGAGCTCGACCTGGGCATGGACCAGGTGGACATGGTGCTGGGCGACACCGGTCGCGCACCCAACCAGGGACCCACCATCGCCAGCGCTTCCATCCAGATCCACGCCGTGCCGCTGCGCAAGGCGGCAGCCCAGGCACGTGCCTGGCTGCTGGCAGAGGCGGCTCAAAAACTGGGTGTGCCGTTGGAAAGCCTCACGGTCAGTGCCGGCCAGGTGCGTGTAGCCGGCGAGAGAGATCGCGGCGTGGGCTACGGTGAACTGCTGCAGGGCCGGCGTATCGAGCTGCGGCTGGACCTGGAAAGTCCCGTCAAGGCGGTGGCCGATTATCGCGTGGTGGGCCAGTCCCAGCCGCGCGTGGACATTCCGGCCAAGGCCTTTGGCGACGCGGTTTTTGTGCACGACATGCGGGTGCCTGGCATGCTGCACGGGCGCGTGGTGCGTCCGCCCTACGCCGGCGCAGACCACGGCGACTTCATCGGCAACACCCTTGAATCGGTGGACGAACGTTCCATCGCCCACATCCCTGGCATACGCGCAGTGGTGGTGATCCGCGACTTCGTGGGTATCGTCGCCGACCGCGAGGAGCAGGCTGAGGCCGCCTGCGCTGCCCTGGCGCTGCGCTGGAAACCCTGGCCCGGCATGGCGCCGCTGGGTGACCTGGCCCAGGCCCTGCGCGACAACCCGGCCCGCCCGCGCCAGCTGGTGGACGAAGGCGACGTGGGCCAGGCGCTCTCTGGCGCTAGCCAGGTCATGGAGCGCACTTACGTGTGGCCCTACCAGATGCACGCCTCCATCGGCCCTTCGTGTGCCGTGGCCGACTGGCTGGGCGAGAGCGCCCCGGCGGGTGAACCCGCGCTGCGCGTGTATGCCGGCACGCAGAACCCGCATGTGCTGCGTGCCGACCTGTCGCGCCTGATGGGTGTGGCCGATGTGGCCGTTGACGTGGTGCGCATGGAGGCAGCCGGCTGCTACGGTCGCAATTGCGCAGACGACGTGGCTGCCGACGCGGCTTTGTTGTCGCGTGCGGTGGGGGCTCCGGTGCGGGTGCAGCTCACCCGCGAGCAGGAACACCTGTGGGAGCCCAAGGGCGCGGCCCAGCTCATGGAGGTGCGTGGCGGCATCACTGCCGATGGCGGCATCGCCGCCTACGACTTCCGCAGCGCCTATCCGTCGAATGCCGCGCCCACGCTGGCTCTGCTGCTCACCCGCACGGTGGAGCCTGCGGCCACGACCTTCGAGATGGGCGACCGCACGGCGCGCCCACCCTATGACATCGCCGACCTGCGCGTCACCGTCAACGACATGCCGCCCATCCTGCGCGCTTCGTGGTTGCGCGGCGTCTCTGCCATGCCAAACTCGTTTGCGCACGAGTCCTACATCGACGAACTGGCGGTGGCCGCAGGGGTTGACCCGGTCGAATACCGCCTGCGTTACCTGAAGGACCCACGCGCCAGCGAGCTGCTGCAGGCCACGGCGCAGCGCGCCGGCTGGCGGCCCCACACCCAGCCACAGGGCCAGGGTGCCGATGGCGACTGGCTGCACGGCCAGGGCGTGGCCTATGCGCGCTACGTGCACAGCAAGTGGCCCGGCTTTGGCGCGGCCTGGGCGACCTGGGTGGCCGACGTGGACGTGAACCAGAAGACCGGCGAGGTCCACGTCAAGCGGGTGGTGGTGGGCCACGACGCGGGCCTGACCATCAACCCCGCCGGTGTGGAGCATCAGATCCACGGCAATGTGCTGCAGACCACCAGCCGCGCGCTGAAGGAGCAGGTGCGGGTGGACCCGGACACCGGTGCCGTGGCCACGCGTGAATGGGGCAGCTACCCCATCCTGAGCTTCCGCGAAGTGCCGGTCATCGAAGTGATGCAGATGCCCCGGCCTGACCAGCCGCCGCTGGGTGCGGGCGAGTCGGCTTCAGTGCCGGGCACGGCGGCGATCGCCAATGCCATTTTTGATGCCACTGGCGTGCGTTTCCGCCAGCCGCCCTTCACCGCCGAGGTGGTGCGAGAGGCCTTGAACCCGCAGCGGCTGCCGGCGCCCGAACGGACCGCTGCAGCACCCCTGCCCGAGGTCCCGGCCAATGCCCCCTGGCCGCGCCGACCGAGCGCCTGGCTCCGGGTCGGCGCGTTGTTGGCGGGCGGCGTGGGCATGGTGCTGGGCTTGGCCGGCTGGCGCTCGGTCATCGCACCGGTGGCGCCCAGCACGGCGGTGATCTATACCGCCGAGACCATTGAAAAAGGCCGCCAGCTCGCGGCCCTGGGTAACTGCGCCCACTGCCACACGGTGGACGCACGCAAGCCCCTGGCTGGTGGTCTGGCCATGGAAACGCCCTTTGGCACCGTGCACACCACCAACATCACACCCGATGTCGAAACCGGCATCGGCGCCTGGTCTTTCAGCGCTTTCCAGCGTGCTATGCGCGAGGGCATCGCGCGCGACGGTCGTCACCTCTACCCGGCCTTCCCGTACACGGCCTACACCCGCATGGGCGATGACGACCTCACTGCCCTGTATGCCTACCTGATGAGCCAGCCGCCGGTGCGCGCCGAGGTGCCCAGCACGCAGCTGAAGTTTCCCTTCAACGTCCGCCCGCTGCTGGCAGGCTGGAATGCCTTGTACCTGACTCCGGGACCGCTCAAAACCACCGAGACCACGCGCTCCGAGCTGTGGCAGCGCGGCGAGTACTTGGTCAATGGCGTCGGCCACTGCGGCGCCTGCCACACCGAGCGCAATGCCCTGGGTGCAGAGCGCGGCGGTTCGGCCTTCCTGGGTGGCGCCATGGTCAAGGGCTGGGAGGCGCCCTCGCTGACTGCCCGCCACTTTGGCCCCGTACCCTGGACCGAGGGTGCCTTCTATGACTACCTGAAGCGCGGCCACAGCCCGCAGCACGGTGTGGCCGGTGGTCCCATGGCCGACGTGGTGCGCAACCTGCAGGACGTGCCCGAGGCCGACGTGCGTGCGATGGCACACTACCTGGCCTCCTTTGGCCAGTCCGTCACGGCCGAGCAGGCCAGCCAGGCGGCGACCCAGACCATCGCGCTGGGCGCCCAGGCGACACCACAGCTGCTGGGGTCGGCGCAGCGCATGTTCGAGCAGGCCTGCGCCGCTTGCCACCACGACGGTAACGGCCCACGCTTGCTGGGTGTCAACGTGCCGCTGGCGCTTAACAGCAACCTGCACAGCGAGCGCCCCGACAACCTGCTGCGCAGCATCCTCGAAGGCGTGCAGGATCCGGCGACGCGCGAGATCGGCTTCATGCCCGCCTTCAAGAACGCGCTGGACGACCGCCAACTGGTGGAACTGGCCAGCTACATGCGTCAGCGGTTCGCGCCCCAGAAGCCATCTTGGACCGATCTGCCCGAGGCCGTGGCGCGCGCTCGTGCCGCCCAGGCCAGCCCCTGAGTTTTTTGAGAACCATAACCATGCACCACAACCTGATCGCCGGCGAATGGCTGGCTGGCAGCGGCTTGCGCCGCAACATCAACCCCTCTGACACCAGCGATCTGGTGGGCGAATATGCCCACGCCGACGCCGCCCAGACCGAGCTGGCTATCCGTGCGGCGCGCCAAGCCTTCCCCGCTTGGGCGCGCGGCTCGGTGCAGGCACGGGCCGACGCGCTGGAAAAAATCGCCGCCGAGCTGCTGGCCCGCAAGGACGAGCTCGGCAACCTGCTGGCCCGTGAAGAGGGCAAGACCCTGCCCGAGGCCGTGGGAGAGGTGGCCCGCGCCGGCCAGATCTTCCGCTTCTTCGCCGGTGAGGTGGTGCGCGCCAGCGGCGAACACTTGCCTTCTGTGCGTCCCGGCATCACGGTGGACATCACGCGTGAGCCCATCGGCGTGGTCGGCATCATCACGCCCTGGAACTTCCCCATCGCCATCCCCGCCTGGAAGATTGCGCCGGCTCTGGCCCACGGCAACTGTGTGGTCTTCAAGCCCGCCGACCTGGTGCCCGGCAGCGCCTGGGCGCTGGCCGAGATCATCAGCCGCTCCGGTATTCCACCCGGCGTGTTCAACCTGGTCATGGGGCCGGGCAGCCAGGTCGGCCAGACTTTGTTGCACCACTCCGAGGTCGATGCCATCAGTTTCACTGGTTCTGTGGACACTGGCCGACGTGTGCTGGCTGCCACCACGCAGCGCTTCGCCAAGGTGCAGCTGGAAATGGGTGGCAAGAACCCGCTGGTGGTTCTGGACGACGCAGACCTGCCGCGCGCGGTCGAATGTGCAGTTCAGGGCAGCTACTTCTCCACCGGCCAGCGCTGCACCGCGTCCAGCCGCCTGATCGTGCAGCGCGGTATCCTGCCGCGTTTCTCTGAGGCGGTTGTTGAGCGCCTGCGCGCGCTGAAGGTTGACGACGCCCGTGCCCCCGGCACCGACATCGGCCCGGTGGTGGACGTTTCGCAGCTGCAGCAGGACCTGTCCTATATCGAGATCGGTCGCAGGGAAGGCGCACGCCTGGCCTTCGGCGGCCGGGTGTTGGAACGCGCCCGGTCGGGCTTCTACCTGGAGCCCGCGCTGTTCGTTGGCGCCGAGCCCGGCATGTGCATCGCACGCGAGGAAATTTTCGGTCCGGTGGCCTGCATCGTGGCGGCCGACAGCTTTGAGCATGCGCTCGAACTGGCCAACGACACTCCCTTCGGCCTCTCTGCCGGCATCTGCACCAGCTCACTCAAGTACGCCACACAGTTCAAGCGCGAGGCCCAGGCTGGTATGGTGATGGTCAACGCGGCGACTGCTGGGGTGGACTACCACGTGCCATTCGGCGGTAGGAAAGGATCCAGCTACGGTTCCCGAGAGCAGGGCCGTTATGCGGCGGAGTTTTTCACCACGGTGAAGACGGCTTACACGGCCGTGTGATTTGCCGCATGCGCAGGTTTTCGCTTGCCTGATGGTTGATATTGGTTGTGTCGCAATAGCGGCGCCGAGGCGGCAAATGGCCGTTGATGTCGATCGGTTTCAATGAGCCAAGCTGTAAAACTGGTCGGCGGCGGACATGGTGTTGCCACTCGGGCAGCGCTGCTGCCCTTTCTTGATCATGT
>JANJVG010000094.1 GCA_024710165.1 Burkholderiaceae bacterium | reverse complement strand
GGGTGCTGACTATTGCGTACTTTGATGGGCTGGGAGTGCCACGCCTGTCCTGACCTCAAACTCTCGAACCGCCCGGTGCGGACCCGCACGCCGGGTGGTGTGGCAGGGGTGCCTCCTACAATGGAGGCCCCCTATGCCGATGGTGGGCTGCATTTTTTGCTATATTGTTAATAGCTGCAAGCGCTTGATTTTATTGCGCAAGAGTCGATTTTTATTCATAAAATAAGAGGCCGTTTTTGGCAAGGGCCTGAGCCTGATGAACACCCTGCAATCGCTGCCTGTCTCGCTGCAAACCGTGCTGCTGCTGGTGGCCAGCAATGTCTTCATGACCTTTGCCTGGTACGGGCACCTGAAAAATCTGGCCATGGCACCCTGGTATGTGGCCGCTTTGGTCAGTTGGGGCATTGCGCTGTTCGAGTACCTGCTGCAGGTGCCGGCCAACCGCATCGGGTTCACGCAGTTCGATGTGGGGCAGCTCAAAATTCTGCAGGAAGTGATCACCCTGACGGTGTTTGTGCCGTTTGCCGTGTTCTACCTCGGACAGCCTCTCAAGTGGGACTACCTCTGGGCCGGGCTGTGCATGGTGGGTGCGGTGTATTTCATCTTTCGCAGCGCCTGACCTCTGCGGTCAGCTGGGGTGCGTTGTCAGCTTCCTGGATGCAAGCGCAGAAAGCGGGCGGTTAAACTCCCGGCATTCATCAAACCGTCACCGGTTTGTCACTTTTTCTCGTCGAAACGAAACCACCCGGGAGCCCCTATGCTGTTTGGCAAGCTTTTGCCGCGCGAAGGCAATTTTTTCGAGATGTTCAACCAGCATGCCGATCGCATCGTGGAGGCCGCCCGCGCCTTCTCACAGCTGGTTGCCAATTACAGCGATCCGCACCTGCGCGACAAATACGCTCAGGACGTGGACAACGCCGAACGTGCCGCCGACCGCGTGACGCACGACATCAACAAGGCCGTGCACAAGACCTTCATCACGCCGATTGACCGTGAGCAGATCCACTCGCTCATCAACACCATGGACGATGTGGCCGACCTGATCCAGGACTCGGCCGAAACCATGGCGCTGTACGACGTGCGCCACATGACGGAAGAGATCACGCGCCTGACGGAACTGAGCGTCAAGTGCTGCGAGCGCGTGCGCGATGCCGTCAAGCTGCTGAACAAGCTGGCCGATCCGGCCACCGCCGAGGCGGCGCTCAAGACCTGCGAAGAGATCGACAAGCTGGAAAGCGACGCCGATCGCGTGCTGCGCAGCGCCATGAGCAAGCTGTTCCGCGAAGAGCCTGACGTGCGCGAGCTGATCAAGCTCAAGGCCATCTACGAGCTGCTTGAAACCATCACCGACAAGTGCGAGGACGTCGCCAACCTCATCGAGGGCATCGTCCTCGAGAACTCCTGACTCGTCGAGGAACGGTCCACTCATGGAAACCGTACAAACCGCCCTGTGGGTTGTGGTGATGCTGGTGGCACTGGCCGTCCTGTTCGACTTCATGAACGGGTTCCACGATGCCGCCAACTCGATTGCCACCGTCGTCTCGACCGGGGTGCTCAAGCCCGGTCAGGCCGTTGTTTTCGCGGCCTTTTTCAATTTCATTGCCATTTTCGTTTTCCACCTGAGCGTGGCGGCCACCATCGGCAAGGGCATTGTCCAGCCTGGCGTGGTCGATACCCACGTCGTGTTTGGCGCGCTGGTGGGCGCCATTACCTGGAATGTGATCACCTGGTATTACGGTATCCCCAGCAGTTCGTCGCACGCACTGATCGGCGGCATCGTCGGCGCCGTGATCGCCAAGGCCGGGGCGGGCGCCTTGGTGTCGGCCGGTATCCTCAAGACCGTGGCGTTCATTTTCGTTTCTCCGCTACTGGGCTTCACGCTCGGTTCGCTCATGATGGTGGCTGTGGCCTGGATCTTCCGCCGGGCGCGTCCCAGCGGGGTGGATAAGTGGTTTCGTCGGCTGCAGCTGGTCTCGGCCGGAGCCTACAGCCTGGGCCACGGGGGTAACGATGCACAAAAAACCATCGGCATCATCTGGCTGCTGCTCATTGCCACCGGTTACACCTCGGCCAGCGACAACTCGCCGCCGGGCTGGGTCATCATCATTTGCTACATGGCCATTGGCCTGGGTACCATGTTTGGTGGCTGGCGCATCGTCAAGACTATGGGCCAGAAAATCACTAAGCTCAAACCCGTGGGTGGCTTCTGCGCCGAAACCGGCGGCGCCATGACCTTGTTCATGGCCACCATGCTGGGCATTCCGGTGTCCACCACCCACACCATCACGGGTGCCATCGTCGGCGTAGGCTCCACCCAGCGCGCGAGCGCTGTGCGCTGGGGTGTGGCGGGCAACATCATCTGGGCCTGGATTCTGACTATTCCAGCCAGTGCTTTTGTCGCCGCCGTCGCATACTGGATCAGTTTGCAGATTTTCTGATGTGCTATTGAAAAAATAGCTACCAGCGCTTGATGGATAAGCGTTGGTGGCTATTTTTATGCAATTTTTCTGTTGTCTCCCGGGGTGTCCGCACCGCTCTACCCCTGTTTCGCAGCGGCGAACCGGTAAAGCCGCTGCTGCACCTGCTCCAGCACCCACAGGGGGGCATCGAGCGGCAGGTCGTGGCCGGCGTGCGGGTGCAGTGCCAGGTCGCATTGCCAGCCGTGCGCAATGGCCCGCGAGCAGCGGCTGTTCTCCAGCCGGTTATTCTGGCTGGCCAGCAGCAGGATGTGCGGGTGGGGTACCACGGCGGGGGCGCGGTAGCGCGCGGCGGCCAGCAACTGGCGCAGGGCGTTGGTGGCCGACACCGGGTGCCGGGCGCGGGCGGCCACCCAAGCGTCGATCACCGCAGTGGGCGGTTCGGGCGCATTGCTTGTCAGCCGCCAGACCGTGCGCTGGATACGCCCGGGCGACCGGGGCAGCAGCGCCAGGTTGAGCAAGGCCGCGTAGTTGCGTGGGCGCAGCCGGTGAAAAAAGGGCTGAACGGCCGGAAACTGGTGTTCACCAGCACGCAGCCGCCAATGTCTTCTGGTGCACTGCGGGCCCATTCCGTGGCCACCATGGCGCCCAGCGATATGGGAAACAGGCGAAACGGCGGCCGCACGTCCTGCCGGGCCAGCTCGGCGCGGCAGCACGTCACCATGTCCGGCACGCTCGGCGGGCTGGGCCGGGCATGGAATGGGCCGTTGCCGGGCAGGTCGAGCGTCACCACCTGCGCCTCGGGCCATGCGCGCCGGAAATCGTCCGCAAAGCGGCCCCAGTGCGCAGCTTGGCGGGTCAGGCCGCGCAACAGAATCCAGGTGTCCATGGCGCTCAATACCATTCGGCCAGCGCCTGTGCGCGCTGTTGTTCGGAGTGTTCTTTGCCGGGCACCCAGCTTTGGTGACTGCAGGCCGCGCGCGCCAGAAAGTCGAGCAGCGACAGGTGCCGGCGCAGCACCCGCTGCTGGCGGTGGTCGATCAGGGGATTGAAGATGCCCTTGCGCGAGAACAGCTGGCGCGGGTTCTTCTTGATCCAGATCCACGAGCCCATCTCCAGCGTCAGCGGCAGGAAGACGCGCTCCGTGTTTTCACAGGCCTGCAGATACAGGTAGTCCCACAGGTCGCCATGGGCCAGGTACTGGGCGCTCTGGGGTTCGATGATGTACGGGTGGTGGCTGTGCGCCTGCAGGAAGATGCTTTTGAGCGCGTGCAGTTCGCTCAGATGCGCAATCGGCTTGCGGGTGTGGGCAAACGGAAACCACAGCCGGTCGCGCACGCCGAAGCCCGAGTGGCAGTCCAGCGCCAGGCTGAAGGGCCGGGGCAGCAACTCGGTGCGAACCACCTCGCACAGCGCCTGGCTCTCGGTTTCCATGGGCCCGCCATGGTGGCCGCGGAACCAGGGCAGGCCTGCGCTCAGGCGCTGGCCACCCATCAGAAAGGGCACGCGGTCCAGGGCCTCCACGGGCGCATTGCGCATCAGGTCCACACCGTTCGGATTGGCGCGCGTGGCCGCCCACATGCCGCCGGGGTTGACGATGGGCATGAAGACCAGGCGCACATGCTCCAGTTGCTGGTGCAACGTGGTGTCCCAGCGCAGCCGCATGACGATGCTCTGCAAAAAAGCCATCACCACTTCGGCACCGATGCGCTCCAGGCCGTGGATGCCGCCAAAAAAACCGACTGCGGGGATGTCCGGGTCAGGGTTGCCGATGCCGATCGAATAGATGGGAAAGCTCAGGCCTGACGCCATGCGGACCTCGCGCACCACGCGTACCTGCAGGTGTGCCGCGCCCTGTTCGATGGTCTTTTCCAGGGCCAGCAACTCGGGCAGAACGATTTTGGACACGGTGGTGAGGGCATCGGGACAAAGGGGGATGCCTCAGCATACCGGCCCGCCCGGGCGCCTGTGTGAACACCGGGGCATATGTGGCAAAAGTGCCCAAGGACGCCAAACTGTCACATGCGACCGTTAACTTGCAGTGGCCAACACGCTTGAAACAAGGCCTCGCATGCTCTGGAAACTGTTTGGATTGCAGAAATTTCTTGACGATCTGTTTGACGTACGCTGGCCCTGGCTGGACTTGCCGGGCAACGATTGGGCCTCCCATGAAGAGTTCACCCACCCAACGCCGGCTCAGGACTGAGGCCCTTCGCTGGCTGATGCGCTGCGGTTTTTTCGGCTGTGCTGTGGTCTGGGGCGTGCTGGAGTTCTTTGCGCTGCAGCGGGCTCGCTACCACGGCTGGCGCCATCGACAGCAGGCGGTGCTACCGCGGTAGGCGCGTGCTACATGGGGCAGGCAGACCGTTCGCTGCCCAGATGCGTGTGGTGCTTCCTTTGAATTTTGCTATTGTAAATGTAGCGATTAGCGCTTTCTGAATAAGGGCTGGATGCCATTTTGGCTGGAAATCAAGACTTCATTGCGAAATCTTGCGCGCTTCTTCGATCTGGTACTCGAAGTAGTGCTGGAAGCTGAACGCCAGGCTGGCCATCAGCACGGCAGTGCCGACCATCAGTGAGGCCACGATGGCGCCAACGGTAAGCCATTGGGTCTGACCGGGCGCGGCCTCGACCGGGGCTGTGGGGTTGAAACGCCCGTTCCAGCGCGCGGGTGTCATCAATCCATACAGGATGGCGCGCAGCGCGCAGCCCGCCACGGTGAAGCCGAGCAAGGGAATGAGCAGCCAGCTCCACCGGTCGTCCTGGCCGAACTGCTGCACGCGCTCGATGCCATAAAGCCCCAGAGCCGTGGGAATGGGCAGCAGCCAGCCCAGCAGGTCGCTCGGGCCATGCAGATAGAAGCGGTGCAGTCCCAGCGGGCCGCCCAGAAAAGTCAGCCAGGCGGCCAGGGTTTTGTTTTTCATGCGCTCATTATTCGGGCGATGTGGTGTCGCCCGCACCCAGGGGTTTTTCCATGAGCACCACATCGCGCCAGGCACCGAACTTCCAGCCCACCGAGCGCATCACGCCAATGTGCGTGAACCCCGCCCCCCGGTGCACGCCGACGGAGCCCGTGTTGGCCGAGTCGCCGATCACGGCCAGCAGCTTGCGCACGCCTGCGGCCTCGGCAGCGCTGCACAGCGCATTGAGCAATTGCCGCCCCAGGCCCTTGCCGCGGGCTGCGTTCGCCATGTAGATAGAGTCTTCGGCCGAGAAGCGGTAGGCCGGGCGCGGCTTGAACCAGTTGCAGTAGGCAAAGCCCAGGATCTGCCCGTCCTGCTCGACAACAAGGTAGGGCAGGCCCTTACCCAGCACATCAGCGCGGCGTGCCGCCATGTCGGCCACCGTGGGGGGCTCGGTCTCGAAGGTGCCTGTGCCGTGCAGCACATGGTGGGCGTAAATGGCGGTGATGGCGGGCAGGTCGGTGTCGTGGCTGGAGCGAGTCAGTGGCATGGATGTCAAACAAAGATATAATTTGCGGCTTTGCAGCGTGTCGCTGGCCGGGTGGCCATGTCGCGTGTCTCAAACGTTGCGAATACTCACGTGGCCCGGGCGCATGGCGCTGGCCCACCACCCGAAGGATAAATCATGGTCGTCATTCGACTCTCTCGCGGCGGCTCCAAGGGCCGTCCTTTCTTCAACATCGTTGTTGCCGACAAGCGCGTGCGCCGCGACGGCCGCTTCATCGAGCGTCTGGGCTTTTACAACCCCACCGCCAAGGAAACCGAAGAAGGCCTGCGCATTGCACAGGACCGTCTGGCCTACTGGCAGAGCGTGGGCGCCCAGTCGTCCCCCACTGTGGACCGCCTGATCAAGCAAGCCGCCAAGAAGGCTGCCTGAGCCCCGGGCCGTCCCGGCAAGGGCGGGTTGCGTCGGTGAGTAGCTGACGGAACCCGCCTTTTTTCATTCTTTCGCAGCTGCACGCCATGACCCCTGAACTGAAACTCGAGCCCGCCGAACTGCCCGCCGACGCCATCGAGGTCGGGCGGATCGCCGACGCCTGGGGCGTCAAGGGCTGGTTCAAGGTGTTGCCCTACAGTAGCAGTCCCGAGGCGCTGTTCAGTGCCAGGCGCTGGTTTTTGCAGCCGTCGGAGCGCGGAGCACGCACCTTCAGCGGCACGGCGCTGCTCGATATCCGCCAGGTCAAGGACCACTCCGACACCGTGGTGGCGTGGGCTCAGGGCATTGACGACCGCAATGCCGCCGAGGCCTTGCGCGGAGCGCGCATCTTCATTGCGCGCTCGGGCTTTCCGTCGGCGCAGGCGGACGAGTATTACTGGGTTGACCTGATTGGCCTGGCCGTGGTCAACCGCGAGGGCGTTGCCCTCGGGCAGGTGCGCGACCTCATGTCCACCGGCCCGCAGACGGTGCTGGTGATCGCCTTCGAGCAGGACGGCAAGCCGCAAGAACGCATGATCCCCTTCGTGTCGGCCTTTGTCGACAAGGTAGACCTGCCCGGCCGCTGCATCACGGTCGACTGGCAGCCCGATTACTGAGAGGCTGAGAGTCTTTTGCCTATGCCCGCCTTGCACGCCAACACACCTGCTCGTCGTTGCAAATGCTCGCCATAGCCCGCGCTATGGCTGCGCTTTGCGCCTCGATCAGCGGCGCTTTGACGCGCCTTTCGGGCACGGGCAAAAAACTCTCAGCCTCTGAGCCCTGTACCGGGCTTGCGCGCCATGCGCTTTGACATCATCACCCTGTTCCCCGAGCTGTTCGGCCCGTTCCTGGCCAGCGGCGTGACGCGGCGTGCGTTTGTGTCCGGCCAGGTGGATGTGCGCCTGTGGAACCCGCGCGACCATGCCGAGGGCAACTACCGCCGCGTGGACGACCGGCCGTTTGGCGGCGGCCCGGGCATGGTGATGATGGCGCAGCCGCTGGCACGCTGTCTGGCCGCCATCCGGGCCGACCGCGCCGAGGCGGTGGCGGCGCAGGCGCCGCTGGTGCTATTTTCCCCCATCGGCGAGCCGCTGAACCATGCGGCCGTGGCGCAGTGGTCGGCCAGCCAGGGCGCCATTTTGCTGTGCGGGCGCTACGAGGGCATCGACCAGCGCTTCATCGACACGCATGTCGATGTGCAGATCAGTCTGGGCGACTTTGTGCTCTCGGGCGGCGAGATCGCGGCGTTGGCGCTGCTCGACGCCGTGGCGCGGCTGCAACCCGGGGTGCTGAACGACGCAGGTAGCCACCAGCTCGACAGCTTCAACCCGACACTCGATGGCCTGCTCGACTGCCCGCACTACACCCGTCCCGAGGCGTGGGAGGGACGCAGCGTGCCGCCTGAACTGCTCTCGGGCCACCATGCTCAAATCGAGCGCTGGCGGCGTGCGCAGCGCCTGGCTGTGACGGCGCAGCACCGCCCGGACCTGATCGACGCGGCGCGTGCGGCGGGACGTTTGAGCAAGCTCGACGAGCTTGTGCTGGCAGGTTTGGGTTGAGCAGCTATAATCAAAGGCTTTTCGATCCTCTGGCCGGCCGCCCTGTTGCTTGAAAACAGGGCCTGAACGTCAATCCCGATGCTGCCACTTATGGCGCGGACACGATCGCGAGATGTAACCATGAATCTGATCCAGACCCTCGAAGCGGAAGAAATCGCCCGCCTCGGCAAGACCATCCCTGAATTCGCGCCCGGCGACACGGTCATCGTGAGCGTGAACGTGGTCGAAGGCAACCGCAAGCGCGTGCAGGCCTACGAAGGCGTCGTGATTGCCAAGCGCAACCGCGGCATCAACAGCGCCTTCACCGTGCGCAAGATCTCCAGCGGCGAAGGCGTGGAGCGTACATTCCAGACCTACAGCCCCCTGATCGCCAAGATCGAAGTCAAGCGCCGTGGTGACGTGCGCCGTGCCAAGCTGTACTACCTGCGTGACCGCAGCGGCAAGTCGGCGCGCATCAAGGAAAAGCTGCCCCAGCGCGTCAACAAGACGGCTACTGCTGCGACCGCAGCGTAAAGCCTTGCTTTCCTGACCGGCACGAGCCGCTGCAGCGTTTGCCTGTAGCGGCTTTTTGTTTTTTGAACCTGTTCCATGGCCCAGCCACCCGCATTCGTACCGCCTTTGTCCACTCTGCCTGATTTCGATCCGCGCAGTGTTCCGGTTCTGGGGATTGATGCGCACCTGCCGGCAGTGCCTGCGCAGCATCAAACTCCCGAGGCGCTGCGCCGGCGGTTTCTGCAGCCCCCAGTCTGGGCGCCCGAGGTTTCGTCGGAAAAACGTTTTAGCAGCCGGGAGCCTGCGCATGCCTCTGTGCTGGTGCCTATTGTGTTGCGTGAGCAACCCATGATGCTGCTGACCGAGCGCACGGTCCACTTGTCCACGCACTCGGGGCAAGTGGCCTTCCCGGGGGGGCGAGCCGATCCCGAGGATGCCAGCCCGGCAGACACGGCCTTGCGTGAGGCGGAAGAGGAAGTCGGACTCGAACGCCGGCATGTGGAAGTGCTGGGTACGCTACCTGTCTATCGGACAGGCTCCTCGTTCATCATCACCCCGGTCGTCGGCCTGGTTCAACCCGATTGCATCCTGCAGCCCAATCCGTATGAGGTGGCGCGGATTTTCGAGGTGCCGCTCGCGTTTCTGCTCAATCCGGCACACCACCAGCGCCATGCGGTGGAATGGGAAGGCGTGCGCCGGGAGTGGTTTTCCATGCCGTACCACGATGGCAGCACTATCCACTTCATCTGGGGTGCCACGGCGGGCATGCTGCGCAATTTTTACCGGTTCATGGTAGCTTGAGGGTGCAGGGCCTTGCGAGGATGAGCGGCCACGACAGCTATCATCTTCACCCATGAGCTTTTTCGCCATCCTGTTTGCGCTGCTGATCGAACAGGCGCGCCCTCTGGCGCGCACCAACCCCATTCATGCGGGGCTGCGCGCGTGGTCACTTTCGGTTAGCCGAAATTTTGATGCGGGCCGGGCCCACCATGGCTGGGTGGCCTGGGGTCTCGCCGTTTTGGTGCCCGCGTTGTTCGTTTTTTCGGTGCATGCTGCGCTGTCGTGGGTGGTGGGCTGGCCGGTGGCCGTACTCTGGAATGTCGCGGTGCTCTACATCACGCTGGGTTTTCGCCAGTTTAGCCACCATTTCACCGGTATTCGCGATGCCTTGGAAGAGGGCGACGAAGAACGCGCCCGCGAACGTCTGGCCGACTGGCAGCAGGTGGACGTGGGTGATCTGCCGCGCAGCGAGGTGGTGCGGCATGTGATCGAGTACTCGGTACTGGCAGCGCACCGGCATGTATTCGGGGTGCTGGCCTGGTATTCGGTACTGGCGGCCTTGGGCCTGGGTCCGATGGGTGCCGTGCTGTACCGCATGGCCGAATTTGTTTCGCGGTATTGGGTAGACCGTGGTAGCGAGGTCGTTCAGCGGGCCAGCCCTTCGCTGCAGGCGGCCACCGCCCGGGCCTGGACGCTGATTGACTGGGTGCCAGCGCGACTGACGGCGCTGGTGTTCGCCGTGGTGGGCAGCTTTGAAGAGGCCATCGAGGGCTGGCGTTTTCATGCCCAGCGGTTCCCGAACGATAACGATGGCGTGATTCTGGCGGCCACTGCGGGTGCTATCAACATCCGCCTGGGTGGTGAGGCACTCAAGGCCCGTCCGAACCATCAGCCCACACCGGACTTCGAGGCGGATGCCAGCATTGGCGAGAGCGACAGCACCCCCGGGCGCGAGCCCGAAGTGGGCCATCTGCGCAGTGTGGTCGGTCTGGTTTGGCGCTCCGTGGTGGTCTGGATGCTGTTGCTCGCTTTGTTAACCCTGGCGCGCCTGCTGGGGTGATTTGCTATTAAAAATATAGCTATAACCGCTTTATTTATAAGCGGTTATGCCGTTTTTCTCTTTATTTTTCTCTTCCCATGACCGAAGCACCCGCAACTCCCCCTCCCACGCCCACCGAACTGACCGCCTTTGCCGAGGGCTTCTGGCAATCCGTGCGGCCCGAGCAGGAGGCGTTGCGCGCACGCCCCCTCGTGGAGCTGGTTGATCGCCTGAACGATCTGCTGGAAGCCGCCGTCCCCGGCGTGGCGGTCGAGGCCGAGGGCGCTGGGCCCGACCTGGACTCCGGCGCCGGGCGTCTGGTGTTCACCTCGCACGGCAGCACAGACCACTTTGCTGCGGTGCAGGCCGTGGTGGCGCAGGCGCCCAAGGGGCTGCCCTGGCCGGTCACGGCTTTTCGGCAACGCACGGGCGCTGGTTTCGGCATGCGCATGGACCGCTTTGAGCTGGCCACGCAGGACCTGCGGGTGCGTGTCGGTCAGTGCGCGGGCCGGGTGGCGCTGGCCCTGTCCTTTGCCAACCCCGTGCCAGCCGAGCTGCGCGAGCATGCACGCCAGATGGCCTTCATCCTGCTGGACCACATGCTGGGCGAGTACGACTTTGCCGTGAAGGTCAGCCTGGTCGAGTTCGAGGACGACGGGCTGAGTGAAGGCATGGGATTCGAGCAGTCTGCCCCGCAGCCTCTGGACGATGCCGTGGCCACCATCGACGCCTGCTGGCGCGATACCCTGGGCCGCAGTGCGCGCTATCCGGCACAGCCGGACTGGGCCACGCTCAAGGGGCGCAACAGCGCTGGCCGGGAGATGCAGGCCCAGGTCAACCGCAATGCCGATGCCCTGGTGGGGCGGGCCGACATGGGCTGGCGCGTGGAAGCCAGCGTGCCTGCCGCAACACCGCAGGACCAGGCGGCGGCGCGGGCGTTTGAAAAGGCCTGGGTGGCCGCTGCCGAGCACCAGCAACAGGGCATCTGCAGCCATGTGGTGCAGGGCGACGGCTGGCGCCATGTGTGCTGCTATGTGTCTGACAGCGTGCAGGCGGTCCAGGCTGCCGTGTCCGTGGCGGGCCGTTGCCTGCCCGATGCGCAGTCTATGGAAATCACCGTGGTCTATGAACCTGCCTGGGATGAGTACCTGGTGTGGTTGGGCCGCTGCTGACGCGGCAGGCACGCGTGTGGATTCAATACCGGCTTTGCGCCAGTTCGGCAAATAGATCGCTATAAAGTTTGTAGCGATTGGCGCTTATTCCATGAGCGCTGATGCCGTTTTTGAGCGCATCAATCACACCACAGCCCGGCTCGTGCAGGTGCGTGCAGTTGTAAAACCTGCAGTGGCTGGCATGCGCCGCGATGTCGGGCATGCAGGCGGCCAGTTGTGTGGGCGCGATGTGGTGCAGGCCGAATTCCTGGAAGCCCGGCGAGTCGATCAGTGCGGTGCTGCGCTCGCCGTCCACCCAATACCAGGTGGTGCTGGTGGTGGTGTGCTTGCCCGAGTTGAGTGCCTGCGAAATTTCGCCCGTCAGCACCGTGGCGCCGGGCACCAGCAGGTTGATCAGCGTGCTTTTGCCTGAGCCCGAGGGGCCCAGCACCAGCGTGGTCTTGCCGCGCAGGTGGTCCATCAGCGTGGTGCGGTCCGCCTCGCCCGACTGCGCCAGCGACAGTGGCAGCACGCTGTAGTGGCGGCCCTCGCCCATCTGGCGGTAGGGCAGCAGGCGCTCCCAGGCGCGGGCGAAGGGCTCCGCCAGATCGCTCTTGTTCAGCGCGATCAGTGGCGTGATGCCTTCGGCCTCGGCGGCGATCAGCGCGCGGGCGAGCTGGCTTTCCGAGAACACGGGTTCGGCGGCGATCAAGATCAGCACCTGGTCGAGGTTGGCGGCGAAGGACTTGGTGCGGATCTCGTCCTGGCGGTAGAACAGGTTGCGCCGCTCCTGTACCTTTTCGATCGTGCCCTCGTGGCCTTGGCCGGGCGGGGCCGCCTGCCACAGCACGCGGTCGCCCACCACGGCCTGGCTTTTCTTGCCGCGCGGGTGGCAGATGCGGCGCTGGCCGTCGGGCGACTCCACCATGCAGTGGCGGCCGTGGCTGGCGACCACGATGCCTTCGAGGAGGGCGCTGCGTTCAGCCATGGACAGGGGCGCGCATCATGCGAGCAGGGCGTCGAAGCGGGTGGCGCAGTCGATGTCGGTGGGCGAGATACCGCCCACGTCGTGCGTGTTCAGGCGCACCACGCAGCGGTCATAGTGCACCGACAGGTCGGGGTGGTGGTCCTCGGCGTGGGTGATGAAGGCCACGGCGTTCACGAAGGCGATGGTCTCGTGGTAATTGGCGAAGCGGTAGGTCTTCTCGATGGCCACATGGGCACCATCGCCACTCAGGCTCCAACCTTCGAGCTGGGCCAGTTTTGCTACAACTTCAGTAGCTGTCAGCGCACGCCGGGTCTGCGTGGACCAGTCATTTTTTTTCAACATCGAGGTCATGTGTGGGCTGGGCTGGGCATGCGCGCCAGCCGTTCGCTGGCGGGCGGATGCGAGTAATGGAACTTCACGTACACCGGATCGGGCGTCAGCGTGGAGGCGTTGTCTTCGTAGAGCTTGAGCAGGGCCGAGGCCAGGTCGGCACCGTTGGCCTGCTGCATGGCATAGGCGTCGGCCTGGAACTCGTGGCGGCGCGAGAGCTGTGCGAACAGCGGCGCCAGGAACACGGTGAACACCGGCACCGCCATCAGGAACAGCAGCAGCGCCAGCGCATCGTTGGGCGCCGCAGGTACGTCGGTCACCAGCAGCGCCAGACTGGGGCGCACGCCCAGCCCGGTGTAGAACCAGGGTTGGCTTGAGAGCCAGCCCAGCAGTGCGAAGCCCGCCAGGCTCATCGCGAACATGCCGACCAGACGTTGCACGATGTGGCGGTGGTGAAAATGCCCGAGCTCGTGCGCCAGCACTGCCTCGACCTCGCCGGGGGTGAGCTGCTTGAGCAATGTGTCGAAAAACACCACGCGCTTGGCCGCGCCAAAGCCGGTGAAATAGGCATTGGCATGCGCACTGCGGCGGCTGCCATCCATCACGAACAGGCCCTTGGCAGCAAAGCCGCAGCGCTGCATCAGCGCCGTGACGCGCGCCTTGAGCGATGCGTCCTCCAGGGGCTGGAACTTGTTGAACAGCGGCGCAATGAAGGTGGGGTAGACCACCATCAGCAGCAGGTTGAAACCCATCCACAGCCCCCAGGCCCACAGCCACCACAGCGTGCCGGCAGCACCCATGAGCCAGAGGATGGCGGCCGCAATGGGCAACCCGATGAGCGCGCCCAGCAGCACCGATTTGACCAGGTCGGACAGCCACAGGCGCGGCGTCATCTGGTTGAATCCAAAACGGTGTTCCAGCACAAAGGTTTGGTACAGCGTGGCGGGCAGGTCGATCAGCCCCCCCACGAGGGCAAAGGCCGCCAGCAGCGCCAGCTGCTGCACCATGCCGCCGCCCAGCAGGTCGAGCAGTGTCTGGTTCAGCAGGTCGAGGCCTCCCAGCAGCGTCCAGCCCAGCAGTACGGCGGTGCCCAGGGCCATCTCGAGCAGGCCGAAACGCGCTTTGGTCACGGTGTAGTCTGCTGCTTTCTGGTGGGCGGCCAGAGGAATATGGGCTGCGAAGGCGGCAGGCACCTGCTCGCGATGGCGCGCGACGTGGCGGATCTGCCGCGAAGTGAGCCAGAACTTGAGCAGGAAGCCTGCCACCAGGGCCAGGGCAAAAGCCAGGGTGAGCGCAAGGGAAGGAGTGAGGGAAACAGGGGTGTCTGAAGGCATGTCGCGCGAGTGTAGGGCATCGGCGACAATGCCGCCCATGTCTGAATCCATTGCACCACCAGCCGCTGTGCTGGCCAAATCCGACCAGAACCTGGTCTGGCTCGACTGCGAAATGACCGGGCTTGACCCGGAGGTCGAGCGCATCCTGGAAATCGCCGTTGTCGTCACCGGCCCCCATCTGGAGCCGCGCGTGGAAGGCCCGGTGCTGGTCATTCACCAGTCCGACGAACTGCTGGGCAAGATGGACGCCTGGAACAAGGGCACCCACGGCAAGAGCGGTCTGATCGACAAGGTCAAGGCGTCCACGCTCTCTGAAGAAGAGGCGCAGCAGCAGATCATCGACTTCCTGTCGCGCTACGTGCCCAAGGGCAAGGTGCCGCTGTGCGGCAACAGCATCGGGCAGGACCGGCGCTTCCTTGCGCTCTACATGCCCAGGCTCGAGGCGTTTTTCCACTACCGCAACGTCGACGTGAGCACCCTCAAGGAGTTGGCCAAGCGCTGGAAGCCCGGGGCGTACAGCAGCTTCAAGAAGGCGCAAAAGCACACCGCGCTGGCCGACGTGCACGAGTCCATCGAAGAGTTGGCGCATTACCGCGCAAACTTCCTTGCGCTTTAACCATTGTTTGCCGCTTGCGGGAAAACCCGAATTCATGCAATAATCGCTGGCTTGCAATGCACGAGCACTGCAATTTGTGCATCTCCCTTCACACACCGGGTCCGCAAACGTAGGCGGTGGCTTGACCACCGCACGGTTCTTGCGATGAATACCCAACCGCACCGGCGCGACGCTGGTGCAGGTTTCGTTTGATGGTTGATGTTTTTTGACCATTGACGAAGCCACCGCGGGCAGCGCCCGCGGGTGTTTTCGTGTGAGAAAAATATGACCGACACTTTCCAAGTGCAGGGCGATTTCGCGCCTGCTGAATCTTTTACTGCCGAAATTTCCGTTCAGGGCCCCGAAGCCCTGTTGGCTGCCGACGTGACCGCCGAGCCCAATGGTTTCATTGAGCTGGGTCTGGCCCCCGAACTCGTGAGCGCCGTGGCCGACCTGGGCTATACCCAGCCCACCGCTGTGCAGTGCAAGGCCATTCCCCTGGCCATGGGCGCGGGTGCCGAAGGCGGGCGCTTCATCGACCTGATGGTTTCCAGCCAGACAGGCAGCGGCAAGACGGCAGCCTTCCTGCTGCCGGTGTTGCACACACTGATCCGCCAGCAGGCCGAGGCCGAAGCGGCTGCCCGCGCCGAATTCGAGCGCGCCGTGGCCGAGGCTGCAGCGCGTGGCGAGGTGCCCCCGAAGCGCGCCAAGCGCAAGGACCCCACCAACGCACGCAATTTCAAGCCCGCCGTGCCCGGCGCGTTGATCGTCTGCCCCACGCGCGAACTCGCACAGCAGGTGGCGCACGACGCCATCGACCTGGTCAAGCACGCCCGCGGCCTGCGCGTGGCCAACGTGGTGGGCGGCATGCCTTACCAGTTGCAAATCGCCAAGCTGCAGAACGCCGACCTCGTGGTGGCCACGCCTGGCCGCCTGCTGGATCTGCAGCGTTCGATGCAGATCAAGCTCGACAAGGTGCAGTTCCTTGTGGTCGACGAGGCCGACCGCATGCTCGACCTGGGCTTCTCGGACGACCTGGCTGAAATCAACCAGCTCACCAGCCAGCGCAAGCAGACCATGATGTTCAGCGCCACGTTCGCGCCGCGCATCCAACAGCTCGCCATGCGCGTGATGCACGATGGTGGCTCCTCGGTGCAGAAGATCCAGATCGACACCCCCCAGGAAAAGCACGCCAACATCAAGCAAATGCTCTACTGGGCCGATAACGCCCAACACAAGCGCAAGATGCTGGACCACTGGCTGCGCGACACCACGATCAACCAGGCCATCGTCTTTGCCAGCACCCAGGTCGAATGCGACGGCCTGGCCACCGACCTGCAGCAGGAAGGCTTCAGTGCCGTGGCGCTGCATGGCGCCCTGAGCCAGGGCCTGCGCAACCGCCGCCTGATGGCACTGCGCAACGGCCAGGTGCAGATTCTCGTGGCCACCGACGTGGCGGCGCGCGGCATCGACGTGCCCACCATCACGCACGTGTTCAACTTCGGCCTGCCCATGAAGGCCGAGGACTACACGCACCGCATCGGCCGCACCGGCCGTGCCGGCCGCGACGGTCTGGCCGTGACCTTTGCCGAGTTCCGCGACCGCCGCAAGATCTTCGACATCGAGGGGTACAGCCGCCAGCAGTTCAAGGCCGATGTCATTCCCGGCCTGGAGCCCGTGCAGCGCATGCCCACGTCGCGCCCCGCGCCCGACTACGCCAACCGTGGCGGCCGTGACTTCCAGTCGCGTGACCGCAAGTTCAGCGGCCCCGCACGCGGTGGTGATCGTGGTGATCGTGGCGGTTTTGGGGGCGGTGGCTTTGGTGGTGGCTTTAATGACCGCCATCGCGTCCAGGGCCGTCCGTCCGATGACCGCAGGCCCGCCACCGGTGGCTTTGGCGGCCGCGATGACCGCGCCCCCGGTGGTTTTGGTGGCCGCGACGACCGTGGCTTCGCCCCGCGCCGTGATGGCGAGGGCTACGGCCGCAAGCCGGGCTTTGGCGAGCCAGCCCGTGGTGGTTTCGGTGGCCGCCATGAAAGCGCCGCGCCGCGTGGCGACTTTGCTCCGCGCCAGCCTTCGTTCTCCAAGCCGGGTGCGGGCAAGTCCTTCGTGCCGCATGACGCTCGCAAGCGCCCGGCGCGTCCGGCCCGCTGACCGGCCCCGTACTGCCTGAAACCGGCCTCGGAAGAGGCCGGTTTTTTTTCGTCCGGCCCACACAAAGGCCCTTCAGTATGGGGACAATAGCTGTCCCAGGAGGGTTCAGCGTGCAGTCATCTCTGTCTTCAGGTGCCGACTTCGAGCACATGTTCGATCTTGCGCCGGTGTCGCTCTGGCTGGAAGACTACAGCGCGCTCAAACGCCTGTTCGACTCCTGGCGCGCCGAGGGCGTGACCGACCTCATGGCGCATTTTGCGGAGGATCCAGCCCGGATCCGGCAATGCACGGCCAGCCTGCAGGTGCTGAGCGTCAATCAGCGTACCCTGTCGCTTTTCGCCGCTTCCAGCCAGACCGAACTGCTGGACAATCTGGACCGGGTATTCCGCGACGATATGCTCGACCAGGTGGCCATCGAGCTGGGGCAGCTCTGGTCCGGGGCGCTGGAGTTCTCGAACCAGACGGTGAACTATACCCTCGATCGCCGTCGCCTTGACGTGCAGATCCATGCACGCATCCTGCCGGGGCATGAAGACACCTGGAGCCGGGTGCTGGTTTCTCTGGAGGACGTCACGCGCCAGGTGCAGGGGGCGCTGCAGCTGCAGCGCAGCGAGCGCTACGCACGCGGTCTGTTCGAGCATTCGCCAGTCTCGCTCTGGGTGGAGGATTTCTCGATCGTCAAGCGCCTCATGGACGAGGTGCGATCTCAAGGCATTCAGGATTTCAAGACCTTCATCAAGGTGCATCCGGAGTTTGTCTCACGCTGCATGCAAGAGATCCGGGTGATTGACGTCAACCAGCAGACGCTTCAGATGTTCGGCGCCCAAAGCAAGGGAGAGCTGTTCAATCACATCGGCCGGGTCTTTCGTGGCGAGATGCACGATTCATTTGCCGAGCAGCTGCAGGACCTGTGGGAAGGCAAGCTTTTTCAGCAACGCGAGGTGGTCAACTATGCGTTGTCCGGGGAGCCGGTGTACATCCACATGCAGTTTTCAGTGCTGGCGGATCACCATGATCGCTGGGATCTGGTGCTGTTGTCGCTGGTGGACATCACGGCGCGCAAGAAGGCCGAGGCCTATCTGGAGTATCTGGGCAAGCACGATGTGCTTACGCAGTTGCGCAACCGGACCTTTTATGTCGAAGAGCTCAACCGCATTACGCGCAAGGGTCCCTGGCCCTTGAGCGTGATCACCATCGACCTCAATGGTCTCAAGGTCATCAACGATGAGCACGGGCATGCTGCGGGCGACGCCCTGCTGCGCCGCGTGGGGGAGGTGCTGACCAAGGCGGTCGAACCTACCGTGTGCGCTGCCCGCATCGGCGGTGATGAATTCACCGTGCTGCTTCCCGGCGTGGACGAACGGGGGGCACAGGCGGTGCAGGACCGCATCATTTCAATGGTTGAAATCAACAACCAGTTTTATCCGGGCCAGCCCCTGAGTCTCGCGATGGGACTGGCATGCTGCACCTCGGGCGATCAGGTGGAAGACACGCTGCACCGCGCCGATCAAACCATGTACGCCGAGAAACTGCGTTTTTACCAGGAGCGAGGCCTGGACCGCCGCAGGGCGGTTTGAGTCCGCTGCGGCATTTCAGTGTGCCACTCCGAAGCCGTAAAGGCGCTCGGGGGGTACACGAACCAGCAGACTGCGGTCGGGAGCGGGGCCGGTGATGGCGAACTCTGGCTGGGCGGTGTCCCGCTGCACGGTGGTGGTGACGCTGCGGCCCTGGCTGTCGGTGACGGCCGCCACCAGGGGCGTGCGGGCTTCAGCGCCTCTGCGGACGACAATGGCTTGTTCTCCGTTGGCGAGTTGAACGAAGTCCCCCGGAGGGAAAAGACCGAGCACCCGGATCAGCGCCCTGGCCATTGGCCCCCCCTGGTTATCGCGAAACGTCTGCCGTGTGGCCTCCTGAATGCTCATGGCGGGCCGCAGGGTGCGGGGGCTGATGCGGGCGATGAACTGATCCGCCATGCGCAGAACCTGGGCTGCCTCATCCACCACGGCCGCCCCTGTGGGGTAGCCTTTGCCGTCGGCCTGCTCATGGTGTTCCCGGACAGCTGCGAGCCAGGCGCAATCGGCGACGCCCGCGCGCTCCAGCAGGGCTGCGCTGTCAGCCGGATGCTTGCGGATCTGTGCACGTTGCCGATCCAGCACCGGGTAGTCCTGAAAAGCCATCTGGACCTGCAGGCTGGCGATGCTGGCATTCATGGTGAGGGCCGCCTGGGTCAGCGACTGCACCCGGCGTTCGGCCCAGCCCATGCGCCGTGCCATGAGGACACAGAGCAGGGCCGTGTATACCGGATGGCTGAAGCCATAGCGCAAATGGCGCGCCTGATCCTGCCGCATGGCCATGAAGAGGCCGATGTCGGGATCCTGGGAGGTCAGGTCCATGACCGTTTGGGCCAATGCTTCAATCTGCGGGCCCAGATCGGGCACGTCCTCCGGCGATGTCAGCAGGGCCTCCAGCGTGTCGACGGCCCCGGTCCAGCGAGCGAAGATGCTCTCGGGCACCTGTGGAGCCGCAGGCTTGAGCGCTTCCAGGGCGCGAACTTCTTCCAGGTCCACAAAGATGCCCCGGTCCAGGAGCATCTCCAGCTGGGCTTCATCCCGGACGACGTACCCCTTGGCCAGCAGCAAAGTGCTGTCCTGGTTGCGGACATTCCAGGGCAAAGGAATGCCAACCTGTACTTCGGACTCCACCAGCTTGAGCAATTGCATCCGAAATCCTCCTGGGGTATGAATGGGCGCCCGGGCCATGGGGTTGCAACAGCCAAGCCATATTACTGCGATGTGATGAAAATCGCACCTCTTATGTCAGGGTGCGGGCGGCGCCAGCCGGCCTCACGCATGGCGGCATGCCAAGGTGTGCCATGGGCCTGGCGGTGCTGCCGCCTCAGCCGTGTCCGGCTGTCCGGCCGATGTCTGGCCAGCGGTGGTGCAGATAGACCCAGGCCAGCAGACCGATGCCCATCATCAGCAACGAGGCGGTGGCCAGAAGCAGGGTCGAATGCATGACCAGCGGCACCACGACGCCAGCCACCAGCCCGTTGGCGGTGGAGCCCACAAAGGCCTGCAGCGATGAAGCCATGCCGCGCCGCTCGGGATGCAGGTCGAGCACCAGCAGCGTGACCACCGGCACCATCAAGGCCCAGCCAAACGCAAACAGGGCGATGGGCAGCAGTGCCCAGGACACATGCACGGGCAGCCACAGGTTGGCGATCAGGTTGAGCACGGACATGGTGAGCATCACCAGGAAGCCATGCCGTATCTGCCTTTTGGGTGGAATGCGGCCCGCCATGCGTCCGCTGACCCAGGCGCCGCCCATGATCCCCGAGATCGTCAGCACGAAGAACCAGAAGAACTGCGTGGGCGCCAGCGCCAGATGATTTCCGAGAAACGCAGGTGCTGCCAGCACATACAGGAACATGCCATTGAAGGGGACGCCGCTGGCCAGGGCCAGCAGCAGAAAACGGGGGTTCGAACCCAGTTGCCAGTAGCCCCGCATGAGGTGCTGAACATTGAACGGCTGGCGGTGGTCCGTATGCAGGGTTTCGGGCAGCAGCCGGTAGTTGGCTGTCCACAGCGCCATGCCGATGGCGGTGAGAAACCAGAAAATGCTGTGCCAGCCTGTATGCACATACAGCCAGCCGCCAATGATCGGTGCCACTGCCGGGGCCACACCGAAATAGATTGTCACCTGGCTCATGACCTTTTGCGCCTGAGCGGGCGGGAACATGTCCCGGATCACTGCCCGGGACACCACGATGCCTGCGCCCGTGGAGAGCCCCTGGAGTGCGCGAAACACAACCAGTTGCCCGATGTTCTGTGCCAGGGCGCACCCCGCCGATGCCAGGGTGAACATGGCAATGCCCCATAACACCACGGGCCGTCTGCCGAAACTGTCGGCCAGCGCGCCATGGAACAGGTTCATGAAGGCAAAGCCAAAAAGATAGGCTGACAGGGTCTGCTGCATCTCCACCGGTGTGGCGCCCAGCGCCGTGGCGATGCCTGAGAAAGCGGGCAGATAGGTGTCGATCGAGAACGGGCCCAGCATGCCGAGCAAGGCCAGCAAAACGGCCAGCGCCCAGCGGGGCGCGCGCCAGAGTTCATGGGCTTGGGGATGCATGTGCGTTGGGTTGCGAGGCGCTTGAGGGCCCAGAAACACAAAAGGACCTGGCTTTGGGGCCAGGTCCTTGAAAGTGGTGGGTCCTGAGTGACTCGAACACTCGACCTACGGATTAAGAGTCCGCTGCTCTACCAACTGAGCTAAGAACCCACTTTTAAAACCGTTTCTGCGTTGCAGCAGAGACTCGAATTATGCACTAATTTTCGGCCACTTCGCAAGTAGCGAGCGAAAATTTTTGGATCCCGACGTCATTGCATGGCATTGCGGCTGGCCAGTTCAACGAACAGGCCGCTGTGGTCGAGTTCACCCAGGCCATGTTCCACGCCCTGGGCATACAAGGTCTCAAAGAGGGCGGTCACGGGCGCGTCAAAGCCGATTTCCTGTGCGGTGGTCAGGGCGTTGCGCATGTCCTTGAGCTGCATGCTCATCCGGCCGCGCGGCGCGAAGTCGCGTTCGACCATGCGCTGGCCGTGCAACTGCAGGATGCGGCTGTCGGCAAAGCCGCCGGCAATGGCCTCGCGCACCTTGGCCATGTCGGCGCCGCCCTTTGCGGCGAACAGCAGCGCCTCGGCCACGGCGCCGATGGTGATGCCTACGATCATCTGGTTGGCCAGCTTGGCGAGTTGCCCTGCACCGTGGGGGCCTACATGGGTGGGGCGGCCGAGCACTGCGAAAACCGGCAGGGCACGCTGATAGTCGGCGGCCTTGCCGCCTGCCATGATGGCCAGCGAACCCGCCTCGGCACCCACCGTGCCGCCGGAGACGGGCGCGTCCAGGTGCGCGATGCCCATTTCCCCCAGGCGTGCCGCATGGTCACGGGCCTCGCGTGGCTGGATGGAGGCCATGTCGATGAACAGGCTGCCCTTGCGCATGGCCTGGGCTGCGCCCTGGGCGAACAGCACGTCACCGACCACCGGGCCGTTTTCCAGCATGCCGACGATGATGTCGGCCTGGCGGACGGCATCGGCGGCCTGGCTGTGCACGGTGGCGCCCGCAGCCACGAGAGGTTCCGCCTTGGCACGGGTGCGGTTCCAGACATGGACATGGTGCCCGGCCTCGCACAGGCGGCGGGCTATGGGCAAGCCCATCATGCCGATGCCCAGCACGGCAATCTGGAGGGGGGAGGTGGCGGTCATGGCTACGTCCTTGGCTGAGATGGAGGGTCTTTCGCCATCATGGGCTTTTTCGGGGGTGCACCCTGTCACCGAGCTTGCAGTGCAATGCATATCCCGGGATGATGTGTTTAAACCCAAACAGGTGGAATGAGGAGAGAACGGATGTCACAACCTCTTTACGACCCGGTGTGGCTGGAGCGCATGTACAACAACCGCGCCTTGGTGCCCGACCACATGAGTTACCTGGACCGCTGGGCGCAGGCTTCTGCCCAGGTGCGTGCCAGCCAGCCCTGCAGCCTGGATGTGCCGTATGGTGAGGGCGACGGGGAGCGGCTGGATATCTTTCCGGCCAGCAGCGCCCGGACCGGGGGTGTGCCGGTGATGGTGTTCATCCATGGAGGCTATTGGCGCTCTCTGGACAAATCCGATCACTCCTTCGTGGCGCCGGCCTTCACCCAGGCCGGAGTTTGCGTGGTGGTGCTCAACTACGCACTGTGCCCGGGCTCGCCCCAGGCGCCCGTGACGGTGGCGCATATCGTGCGGCAGATGGAGAAGGCGCTGGCCTGGGTGGGCCGCAATATTGCCCGCCATGGCGGCAATCCTCAATGCATCACGGCGGTGGGGCATTCCGCGGGTGGGCAACTGGCTGCGCTGCTGCTCACCAGCGTGTGGCCGCTGATCGGCGGTGACCTGCCCGATGGCCTGGTGCGCAGCGCGCTGTCGATCTCGGGGGTGCACGATCTGGAGCCGGTGATGCACACACCGTTCCTGCAGGAGAGCCTGCACCTGACCGAGCAGCAGGTGCTGCATTGCAGTCCCTCGCGGCTGCTGGAGCCGCCCGCAGGGGTGCTTTACTGCGCGGTGGGGGGGAATGAAAGCCCTGAATTCCTGCGCCAGAACCGGCTGGTGCAGGATGCCTGGGGTTCGCACACGGTGCCGCGTTGCCAGGTGCTGGAGGGGCTGAACCATTTCAGCATCCTCGACACCCTGGCGCAGCCGGGCAAGGACCTGCACCACATGGCGCTGAACCTGCTGCGCGCATGAGCTGGGGACAACCCCCTGCGGCGCTGCGCGCTGGAAGGGGGATGCCACCAGCGCGGCGGCGCGGCCCTTGCGCGGTGGCCGCTGGTTTGGCAGCGCCAGTGACACGCGCCATGGCGTGGCGCATGGCCTCTGCGGCCGCAAGAGCCGCTACATCAGCAGGTGTTCGCCTGCGTTGTCGCCGCCCAGGATCACGTAGTTGACCTTGCGGATGTCCATGAGCTTCTTGCCGCCGGCGTAGCTGATGGAGCTTTGCACGTCCTGCTCCATCTCGATCAGGGTGCTGGCCAGCGTGCCCTTGATGGGTTCGAGGATGCGCTTGCCTTCGACATGCTTGTATTCACC
>JANJVG010000171.1 GCA_024710165.1 Burkholderiaceae bacterium | reverse complement strand
ACCGTGGACTTCAAGAACACCGTGATCGTGATGACGAGCAACATCGGCTCGCACCTGATCCAGGCCATGGTGGGGCAGGATTCGCAGGACATCAAGGACGCGGTGTGGGGCGAGCTGAAGAACCACTTCCGCCCCGAGTTCTTGAACCGCATCGACGAGACCGTGGTGTTCCATGCGCTCGACGCGGCGCACATTGCCTCGATCGCCAAGATCCAGCTGCAGCTGCTGCAATCGCGCCTGGCAAAGATGGACCTGGAAATGCAGGTGTCCGACGCGGCCCTGGCCGAGCTGGCCAAGGTGGGGTTCGATCCGGTGTTTGGCGCGCGGCCGCTCAAGCGCGCCATCCAGCAGCGCATCGAGAACCCGCTGTCCAAGCTGCTGCTGGAAGGGCGCTTCCCGCCCAAGAGCCGCATCGAGGTCAGCGTGGACCCGGTGCTGGAGCCCGGGGTGTTCCGCTTCCATGCGGCGCCCGTGGCAGATTAAAGCTATTCTCATTCATGTTTTTCTTGGAGCTTGCTTGAACGATGTACTCACGGGCCTGGCCCGCTTTGTCGTGCGGCTGCTGCTGCTGGTGGTGGGCCTGTTGTTCTTCCTGAGCCTCCTGGCAGCCGCCCTGGTGCTGGCCCTGGTCTGGGGCGTGCGAGCAGTGTGGGCACGGATCACCGGGCGACCCATCTCCCCGTGGACGGTGCGCATCGACCCGCGCGCGGGCTGGAGTTCGGTATACCGCTCCGGCGCCCGCTGGAGCCGCACGGAGGGGGCTTCGCCCACCCCGCCGGAGGCACGCCCGCAGCCGCCGGTGCACCTGCGGCCCCTGCCCGGGGCGGACGAAGTCACCGATGTGCAGCCGCGCGAGCCCGGGGGCTCGTAGACGGTCTTCTCTAAACACGGATTCCAGCCGCCGCCCTATGATGCGCGGATGAACACTGTCGATCTCCAAGCCCTGTTTGACGCCCAGTACCAGGCCAGCCGCGCCCAGGTGGACGTGCCCCTGGTGGTGCGCCGCGAGCGCATCCTGCGCATGCGCAAGCTCCTTGAGGAGCACGGCCCGACGCTGGCCGCTGCCGTGCAGGCCGACTTTGGCGTGCGTTCGCAGCGCCTGACCGAGATCGCCGACATGTTCGTGCTGCGCACCCTGATCTCGCACACCCTGCGCCACCTGGGCCGCTGGATGAAGCCGCAGAAGGTGCGCACCCCCATCTTCCTGCAGCCCGCCAGCGCCATGATCCAGCGCCAGCCGCTGGGCGTGGTGGGCGTGGTCTCGCCCTGGAACTACCCGGTGCAGCTTGCGCTCGCGCCTGCCATCACCGCGCTGGCGGCGGGCAACCGCGTGATGATCAAGCCCAGCGAGCTCACGCCCCACACCTCGGCGCAGATGGCGATGCTGGTGGCGCAGTTCTTCACGCCCGACGAGGTCTGCGTGGTGCAGGGCGACGCTGCCCTGGCCAGCGCCTTTTCTGCGCTGCCGTTCGACCACCTGGTGTTCACCGGCTCCACCGCCGTGGGCCGCAAGGTGGCGCAGGCGGCGGCGGTCAACCTCACGCCGACCACGCTGGAGCTGGGCGGCAAGTCGCCCTGCATCGTCGATGCGAGCTGCAACCTGCAGGAGGCGGCGCTCAAGATCGCGCACGGCAAGCTGCTCAACGCCGGCCAGACCTGCATCGCCCCCGACTACGTGCTGCTGCCCCGGGGCCACGAAGCGGCGTTTGCCGAGGCTTTTCGCGCGGCTGTGGCCCAGCTGTTCCCACGCATCGCGGGCAACCCCGACTACGCCTCGATCATCAGCCCGCGCCACCTCGCGCGCCTGCGCACCATGCTGCAGCAGGCACAGACGCAGGGCGCCGAGGTGCAGAACATGGACCCGGCCCCAGGCAGCCAGCCCGACCCGTCTGCCGCCGTGCAGGACGGCGCCACCAGCCGCCAGATGGCGCCCGTGCTGGTGTTTGGTGCCACCTCGGGTATGCAGCTCATGCAGGAAGAAATCTTCGGCCCCATCCTGCCCGTGATCTCGTACGAGCGGCTCGACGACGCCATCACCCACATCAACGCCGGCCCGCGCCCGCTGGCGCTGTACTGGTTTGGCAACGACACCGGCGTGCGCGACGACGTGCTGCGCCGCACCGTGAGCGGCGGCGTGACGGTGAACGACACGCTGATGCACATCGCCCACGACGGTCTGCCGTTTGGCGGCGTGGGCGACAGCGGCTGGGGCGCCTACCACGGCGAGGCGGGTTTCCTGCGCTTTTGCCACCAGAAATCGGTGCTGGTGCAGTCGCGCTGGGCCATGGGCCACCTGTTCTACCCGCCCTACGGCGCGCGTTTCGACCAGGTCATGGGACTGCTGCGCCGCATGCTCTGACCGGCGTGGCGCCGGTCCCCTGGCGCTGCCGGATAGGGCCCGAAGCACCCTCGCGCAGCCTGCCGCCAAAGCGCAGGTCAGCCCCCTGAAAAGGGCGGCAACCCGTTTGCGGCGACAATGCCGCTCCGTTTTCTTTTTCGTTGTCCGTTTTCGGTCGGTTGTTTCATGTCCAGTATCCAGGTTCGTCCCGCCACGCTTCGCGATGCCAAAGCCATTGCCCAGATCCACACCCTTGCCGCGCAGGCAGCCTATAAAGGCCTGGTGCCCGACGATCAGTTGAAGAACCTCTCGGTTGAAAAGCGTCAGGCCTACTGGCGCGAAGCCATTGAATACTGCGAGCCCCAGGTGCAGGTGGCGGTGGAGGACGACAAGATCGTCGGCTTTGTCGGTTTCGACCGCTCGCGCGACGAGAAGTCCCGCCCCACCACCGGCGAAATCTGGGCCATCTACGCCGCTCCTACGCACTGGAGCAAGGGCGTGGGCCTGGCCCTGTGGGACGCCGCTCGCGACGGCCTGCAGGAAGAAGGCTGCACCAATGTCACCGCCTGGGTGCCGCTGCGCAACGAGCGCGCGCTGCGCTTTCACGAGCTGGCTGGCTTCAAGCGCGAAATGTCCACCGCCAAGACCGCTGTGGTCGGCGGTGTCAAGATCGAAGAAGTGCGCCTCAAGCGCCCGTTGAACTGAAGAGCACCCCCTGTGTCGCTGCGCTCCTTCCCCCCGCTCTCGCAGCGCTGCGCGCTGCGGGCAGGGGTACGCCCCCAGCGCGGCGGGGCGGCCCTTGCGCGGGGGCGCTGGCCTGTGCAGCGCCAGTGCCAAGCGGCACGCAGCACCATAGAACACTCCAAAGGCTCCCATGATTGAATGGAACGAACAGGGCGAGGTGCGCAACGCGCGCTGGCGTTCCGAGAGCGGCGCCCCGGCGCCGCGCCGCGTGGTGCTGGCCGACGACACGATGTCGGCCGACAGCGCCTACCGACTGGCCTGCGCGGGCACCGCTTTGCTATGGCGGGGCGATTTTCAGAATGCGCGCCAGTTGCTGCAGGCGTTGATGCGCCGCACCGACCGCAAGCCTGAAAAGGCAGCGGCCAAGGCAGCGAAAAAAATGGCCGCTGCCACCCCGGCCGAGCAGTTCCACCTGCACCGCCAGGCGCAGTCGCAACGCGCGCGCACGCTGGCGGCGCTGGTGATACCGGTCGAGGGCGACTATTCGATCGACCTGCGCCGTGCGCCCGACTGGCGCGCCGCCTGCCAGGAGGCCTGGGGCCAGGCCACGGGCGAGGCCAGCGTGGTGGCGCTGCGCGAGCTGCTGGGCCTTGTCGGCGCGCACGAGTGGCGCAAGAAGGGCGTGGAGATTCCTGCCCTGGGCGCCGGGCCGGACAACCGCATCCACCCGCACTACGGCGTGTTCTCGCCGGTGCGGGGCGAATACATCGACCTTGTGGCGCAGGCACCGCTGCCTTCCAAGGAACTCGCGTTCGACATCGGCACCGGCACCGGTGTGCTGGCCGCCGTGCTGGCGCGCCGCGGCGTGCGCCGCATTGTGGCCACCGAGCAGGCGCCGCGCGCCCTGGCCTGCGCGCAGGACAACCTGCAGCGCCTGGGCCTGCAGAGCCGGGTGGAGCTGCTGGAGGCCGACCTGTTCCCGCCCGGGCGCGCGCCGCTCGTGGTCTGCAACCCACCCTGGCTGCCGGCGCGGCCCAGCTCATCCATCGAGCAGGCCGTGTACGACGAAGGCAGCCGCATGCTGCAAGGCTTTCTGGCCGGGCTGCGCGAACACCTGGAACCCGGCGGCGAAGGCTGGCTGGTGCTGTCCGACCTGGCCGAGCACCTGGCCCTGCGCCCGCGCGAGCAACTGCTGGAATGGATTGCCGCCGCAGGCCTGCGCGTGCTGGGCCGCGAGGATGTGCGCCCGCGCCATGGCAAGCCGCAGGACGCCAGCGACGCGCTGCACGCCGCGCGCGCAGCCGAAGTCACATCGCTGTGGCGCCTTGCGGCCTGAACAGCACGCGGTTCAGTGGCTCAGCGCCGGGGCTTGCAGCGGCAGCAATTGCTCCATGCGCTCGCGGATGGCGCTGGCGCGTTCTGGGCCGGCAAGGTAACCCACCTCTTCCAACAGGGTGTCGCCCACGTCCAGCATGCTCCAGCGGTCGCGCGCATCGCGCAGCGCCGCATGGAAATGCCGGGCCAGCTCAGGGTTGCGCCGGGCGAACATGCGCTCGCAGATGTCGAACAAATACATGCGCGTGCCCGCCAGCGAGCGCAGCGGCGCATGTGCCGCGTGTACGCGGGGGGGTGCGTGATGGGCGCAGGCAAGGTCTTCTTCCGGCAACGGTGCAGGGTGGCGCAGGTAGCCTGCACGCACCAGGTCATCCACAATCTGGCGGCCCACGCCGTGGTACATGGCCTGCAGTTCGTGCAGCGGCTTGCCATCCGCCAGCAACAGCAGGGACCGCTCGCGCAGGCTCAGCGTGCGCACGCCGGGCATCAGTTCCTGGCGGGCCTTGTCGGTTTTGAGGAGCAGCATGGAAGCACAATCAAAGGGCATTGCGCAGAATTAAAGCCGCCGACCATGACGCTCTGATGAACCCCCAAACGACCACCGGTGCGGATGCCCCGGTTTTTCCGGTCGGAAGGGTGTTGAAGCCGCCGCCCTCACCCCGACGAAGCATCCATGTCCACTTTAATTGCTATTCAAAACATAGCTTCAAGCGCTTGTAAATAAAGCTCTTGAGGCGTATTTTGCTTGTTTTTTTAACGGGTACCCTGTGCCGCCTGCCTTGCCCACTTTGCCATGACCCTGCTGCTGGCCCCCATGGAGGGCCTTCTCGACTTTGTGCTGCGCGATGTGCTCACGCGCGTGGGTGGCGTGGACCGCTGCGTGTCCGAGTTCATCCGCATCACCGGCACCTTGCTGCCCGACAAGGTGTTTTTGCGCTACGTGCCCGAGCTGCACCACGGCGGGTGCACGCTGGCTGGCGTGCCGGTGCGCGCGCAGTTGCTGGGCTCCGACCCGGTGTGCATGGCCGAGAACGCCGCGCGGCTGGCCGCGCTGGGGCCCGAGGGTATTGACCTGAACTTTGGCTGCCCGGCCAAGGTGGTCAACCGCCATGGCGGCGGTGCGGCGCTGCTGCAGGAGCCCGAGCGCATTGCCAGCCTGGTGGCGGCCGTGCGCCGGGCGGTGCCCGCGCACTTGCCCGTGTCCGCCAAGATGCGCCTGGGCTTCAACGACGCCAGCCTGGCGCGCGAATGTGCCCAGGCCATGCAGGATGGCGGCGCGTGCGAGATCGTGGTGCACGCGCGCACCAAGCTCGATGGCTACCGGCCGCCGGCCTACTGGGAGCAGATTCCGGCCATTCGCGCGGCGGTGTCGGTGCCGGTGGTGGCCAATGGCGAGATCTGGACGGTGGAGGATGCCCTGCGGTGCCGCGCTGTTTCGGGCTGCGACGCCCTCATGCTGGGCCGGGGCATGGTGGCCGACCCCGGGCTGGCGCGCGCCCTGCGTGCCTCGGATGCCGGGCGCCCGGGCAGCGACGCCGTGCAGTGGGCCGACCTGCTGGCGCACCTGCAGGATTTCTGGCGGCTGGTGTGCGAGCACCTGGAGCCGCGCCAGCGGGCCGGGCGGCTGAAGCAGTGGCTCAACCTGATGCGGCGGCGCTTCCCCGAGGCCGAACTGGCCTACCAGCAGGTGCGCACGCTGACGGACCAGCAGGCCATCGCGGTCTGGCTCGATGCCTTGCAGCCGGGCACTGGCGCAGGTTCCTGCGTGCATGGTGCTGGTGCAGCCAGGACATCGGACTGACGTGGCGGGATGGTGGAGGCGCACAATCCCTGTCTGTCAGGCCGGACAGACAGGGGTGTCAAGCTATTTTTTTGATAGCTTTTTGCGCTTTTCCAATAAGCGCTAGAGGCCAAAAACAGTGTTATTTTGCAGCGGCGCGGGCCTGTGCAATCCACTGGTCAAACGTCTTCTGGTGCGCCTTGATCCAGCCCTCGGTGTGGCGGGTGATGTCGGCGGCGGTGTTTTCGCCCTGGGCCATGCGGTGGTTCTGGGCGTTGATGTCGCTGATGGGCAGCCGCATCACTTCGAACAGTTTGCCTGCGGCGGGGTTCTTCTCCACAAAGGCCTTGTTGGCCACGATCTGCTGCTTGTTCACCACAAAGCCGTAGTTCTTGCCGTTGGGGAGTTGGGTGTCCAGCGCGCTCTGCTCGCCGGGCAGCGAGGAGAACGGTACTTCAAGCCAGACCACGTCCGTGCCGGGCTTGAGCCGGGCGCTCACCCAGTAGGGTGTCCAGGTGTAATAAAACACCGGCTTGCCCGCCTTGAAGCGGGTGATGGTGTCGGCTATCAGCGCGGAATAGCTGCCTTGCTGGTGCGTCACGGCGTCGCGCAGCTGGAAGGTGGTGAGCTGGTGCTCGATCACGGCTTCGCAGCCCCAACCGGGGTTGCAGCCTGTCAGGTCGGCTTTGCCGTCGCCATCGGCGTCAAACAGCCGGGCGATCCCGGGGTCTTTGAACTGGCCCAGGTTGGTGATGCGGTACTGGTCAGCGGTTTTCTTGTCGATCAAGTAACCCTGCGCGGCGTGGTCCGAAAACACCCCTTTGCGCGAGAGCTTGGCGTCGCCACCGGCGTTCTTGTAAAAGTCGGAGTGCATGGGGTTCCAGTGGTCGGCCATGAAGGTGGCGTCGCCATGGGCCAGCGCAATGTGGGCCGTGGGGTATTCCACTTCCTTGATGGGCTTGACGGTGTAGCCGAGGGCTTCCAGCGCTTTCATCACCAGCTGGGTCTGGAAGGTTTCCTCGGCGATCGAACTTTTGAGGGGCTGGACCTCCACGCCCTTGCCGGGCAGGGAGTCGGCTGTTGCCGCTCCACTCAGTCCCAGGGCGAGTGCGGCGGTGGCCAGCCAGTGGCGGGGTTGGAGAGGTGCGGTGTGCATTGGGGGCTCCTTTCGGTGGGATGGACAATAAAAGGGCTGTCAGCCGCGTGCGGGCGACAGATTGGCAGGCTGCGCTTGGGGCGCAGCCGCTGCTTCGGGTGCTGGTGCGGGCCGGGCCGGGCGCAGCAGGTGCAGTACCAGCCCGGCCGGGCCGGTCTGCCACCAGTGGCGAACGCCGCGCCGGGGCTGACCCATGGCCTGGGTGATGCGGTCGAGCGTGATGGCCAGCAGCACAATGCCCAGGCCGCCCACGGTGGCCAGGCCCATGTCCAGCCGGCCGATGCCGCGCAGCACCATCTGGCCCAGGCCGCCCACGGCGATCATGGAGGCGATGACCACCATCGACAGCGACAGCATCAGCGCCTGGTTCACCCCGGCCATGATGGACGGCATGGCCAGTGGCAGCTGCACCTTCACCAGCATCTGCCAGGGCGATGCGCCGTAGGCCCGCGCGGCTTCGATGAGGTCCGGACGCACCTGGCGGATGCCCAGGTTGGTCAGGCGCACCAGCGGTGGTAGTGCGAACACGATGGTGACGATGACACCCGGCACGTTGCCAATGCCGAACAGCATCACCACGGGCACCAGGTAGACAAAAGCCGGTGTCGTCTGCATGGCATCCAGAAAAGGGCGCAGGATGTTTTGCGCCCGTTCGCTGGAGGCCAGCAAAATGCCCAGTGGCAGCCCGATGGCGATGCAGAACACCAGCGACGTGAGCACCAGCGAGAGCGTCACCATGGCCTCGGGCCAGATTCCCAGCATGGCGATGAACAGCAGCGACACCACGGCGCCCGCGGCAATCCACCGTCCGGCAAACTGCCAGGCCAGCAGGCCCAGCAGGGCGATCATGGCCAGTGCCGGGATGCTGGTGAGCAGGCCTTCCACCCAGGCCAGGGTGCCGTCAATCGGCATGCGCACCGACTGGAAAAACGGGCGAAAGTGCTCCACGACCCAGGCCAGGCCTTGATTGATCCAGGCCTCCAGGGGCAGCGAGCCATCCCACAGCGTAGCCACGGAGAAGCCGTTGGCGCCATCGGCCTGCGCGGCCAGGGAATCGCCTGTGCCGGCCGGGGTGTCAAGCCAGCTGCCTGCCGCAGCAGGCTCGGCCGGGCCGCCCCAGGCATCGGGGGGCGAAGCGGGCACCGCCGCGGTGGCGGGGGCATCCCAGGGCGAGGGTGCAGGGGCTGCGGCCTCGCCGGTGCCGGCCCAGGGGTGGGTGTCTGCGGGGGGCGCCAGGGGTGTTTCGATCGCGGTGGATGTCATCGTGGTGGAGTCGCTCATCGGGGGTCCTTCAGTGGGCGGGGGCAGGGGCCGGGGCCGCTGGTGCAGCGGTCTGCGGGGCGGTGCTGGCGTCGAGCAGCGGGGTGTCGCGGTCGAGGAAGCGCAGCAGCGTGGTCTTGCTGATCACGCCCGCCAGCCGTCCGTCGCTCTGGACCACCGGAACTGCGCAGGGCGCGTGGGCCACCTGGCCAAACAGCCCGGCTACGGGGGTGTCAAAGGCAATCGGCTCCAGGCCGGAGACAAAGGCATGCTGCAGGCCCAGCGGGCCTTGGTGTCCGTCGAGTGCGCTGCGCAGCGAATCGGCCGAGACGGTGCCCAGGTAGCTGCCGCGTGGGCTGATGATGTAGGCAAAGTCGCGGTCGTCGTTCTCGATCAGCTGGAGGGCGGCGCGTGAGCCCCGGTCATGGTGTTCGGAGACGATGGTGAGCGGCCGGCGCGCGATGTCACCCGCCTTGAACACCGCCGCCGCATCCACGCCGCGCACAAACTGGCGCACGTAGTCGTCGGCCGGATTGCGCAGGATCTCATCGGGGGTGCCCACCTGGATGACCTGGCCGTCTTTCATGATGGCGATGCGGTCGCCGATGCGCATGGCCTCGTCCAGATCGTGTGAAATGAAGACCACGGTGCGGCGCTTGACCTGCTGCAGGCGCAGCAGTTCGGTCTGCATCTCGGTGCGGATGATGGGGTCCAGGGCCGAGAAGGCTTCGTCCATGAGCAGGATGGAGGGGTCGGAGGCCAGCGCCCGGGCCAGCCCCACGCGCTGCTGCATGCCGCCCGAGAGCTCGTCGGGGTAGCTGGCCCCCCAGCCCGCCAGGCCCACCTGCTCCAGGGCCTGGGACGCCTGGGCCTGGCGCACCTGCCGGTCCACGCCGGCCAGTTCCAGGCCGAAGGCGGTGTTGTCCAGCACCGTCATGTGCGGCATGAGGGCAAACGACTGGAACACCATGCTGATGTCCTTGCGGCGCAGGGCGCGCAGCTGTGCATCGGGCAGCGTTGCCAGATCGACCCCATCGATCAGCACGCGCCCGGCGGTGGGCTCGATCAGGCGGTTGAGCATGCGCACCAGGGTCGATTTGCCCGAACCCGACAGGCCCATGACCACGAAAATTTCTCCGGCGGCGATGGTGAAGTGGGCGTCAAACACGCCGATCGACTGGCCGGTGCGCTCCAGAATGTCCTGTTTGCTACAGCCTTGGCGCACGAGTTCCAGGGCGCTTTGCGGCGCGTCGCCAAACACTTTGAAGACATGTTCGATGTTGATTTCTTGGGTCATGGAGGCTCTCCTGTAAGGTTGAATGCCAGTCCCCGGGCCGGTAGCGCCAATGCAGCAGCCACACCCGGGCTGCGGCATGCCGGGCGGTGGGAAGGGGCACTGGGGCGGGGCCCTGGGCTGTGCACGGCGGCCTGCCGTGCGCAACGGTCGTGTGCGTCAAAAGAGGTCTGGCAGAGGACTTTTGGGCAACACGGGCAGCGTGCACGCGGTGCACCCTGCCAGTCTGGGGGTATCAGGGCACAAGGCCTGCTGATGGATGGGCATAAGGCCCGCGAAGCGGCAGAAAAGCGGCTTCAGAGTTGCATTACCCATATGGCGGGTAACAAAGAACTAAAAATTATAGGTATTTGAAACATTAAGTCAAAACACGGGGTATTGATAATGTGCTATGGCGCGCCTTGCGAGCCCGGGGGCTGTCAACCCGGTGGACCCCGGGCGGGTTGAGTACCCTGCTCCAGCCGGGTGTCTGCATGCCCGCGTGCCTGCCGTTGTGGCCCCTTGTTCTCTTTCTCTCCTTCATGTCCTCACCCTCCCTGCGCAGCCCTTTGATCGATGTGCTCAAGGGCTTGGCCTGTGCCGCCATCGTCTGGCACCACCTGGCTTTTTATGGGCCCATGTCCGATGTCGCGATGCCGCTGGCGCCGGGCCTGGTAGCCTGGCTTTACGACTACGGCCGCATGGCCGTGCAGGTGTTTCTGGTGCTGGGCGGCTACCTGGCAATGGCCAGCCTGGCGCCGCAGGGCCTGGCGCGCTTTGACAGTGCGCCCCAGCAGATCGTGCGGCGCTTTGGGCGCCTGGTGCTTCCGTATGCGGTGGCTTTGCTGCTGGCCGTGCTGGTGGCGGCCCTTGTGCGGCCGTGGTTTGCGCACCCCAGCGTACCCGGCCAACCCGGCGTGCTCCAGCTGTTGGCCCATGCCCTGCTGCTGCAGAACATCGTGGGCGAAGAGGCGCTGTCGGCGGGTGTCTGGTATGTGGCCATCGATTTCCAGCTGTTCATGCTCCTGGTGCTGCTGCTGGCCGGTGTGCGGGCCGTGCCGGGGCTGGCGCCGCAGCCGCGGGTGCTGATGGTGCGCGTGCTGGTGGTGGCGGGCACGGCGGCTTCGCTGCTGTGGTTCAACCGCGAGCCCGGGCTGGACATGTGGGCCATCTACTTCTTCGGTGCCTACGGTCTGGGCGCGATGGCGTTCTGGGCGGTGCAATCGGAGCGCCCGGCACGGTGGCTTGCGGGCATGGCCTTGCTGGGCGGGCTGGCGCTGGCGCTGGATTTCCGCATGCGCATTCTGGTGGCGCTGGTGAGCGCGCTAGGCCTGGTGGGGGCGCTACGCCTGCCGCTGGCCCTGCCCGGCGGGCCGGTGGTGCGGCTGCTCCAGCAGCTGGGGCAGATCTCGTATTCGGTGTTTCTGGTGCATTTTGCGGTCTGTCTGCTGGTCAATGCGCTGGTGCACCGGATGTGGCCCACGGCCGTGGGGGCCAATGCGCTGGGCATGCTGGTGGCCTTTGGCCTGTCGCTGGCTGCCGGGCGCCTGCTCTACCTGGCGGTGGAGCGCCGGGCCCCGCGAGGGTCACCAGTGCCGCGCTGAGGGCCTGGATTCACCCGATGGCCCTTGCAGGGGCTTCAGGCTGCACTACCATGGCGCATGACCACCCATTACGAGAGCGTGCACCCCGACACGCTGTACCCCGAAGCCTTCAACGTGGCACCGCCCGGCACGCCCCTGGGGCGCAGCCTGGTGCCGCGCCGGCCCGGTGTTTTCATCCGCAGGGCGCTGCCAGCCGACCCTGTGCAGGCCCCCCTGCCGCCGCCCACCGAGCGCGAAAAACCCTTGCGCGAACTGGCCAGCGGCCAGTTCGGCCTGGTGCCACCCTGGGTCAAGTCGGCGTCCGACGCCAAATTACGCTCGACCAAGCTGGTCAACGCCCGGGCGGAAACCGTGACCACGTCCAACAACTTCCGTGAGGCCTGGCTGGGTGCGCGCCGTTGCATCGTGCCCATGATGGCCTTCTTTGTGGACGATCTGCGCAGCGGCAAGCCCGTGCCCACGCGCATTGCCCGGGTGGATGGCAAACCCCTGGGTGTGGCGGGGCTGTGGGAAGTCTGGACGGGGCCGGAGGGAGACACCATCACCAGCTACACCCTGCTCACGATCAACGCCAACAGCCATGCGCTGATGCACCGCTACGGCCATGGCGGTAGCGAAAAACGCATGCCCGCGGTGCTGAGCGAAGGTGCCTACGACGCCTGGCTGACGGCCCACCCCGAAAAGGCCCGCGAGTTTTTGCGGGCCTACCCGGCCAACTGGCTCACGGCCAACCCGGTGCAGAAATAGCGCGGGCGTCTTGTGCAGAACTTTAAGACAAAAAGTGGCTCAAACGCTTGTAAAACAAGCGCTGATAGCTATGAAAATTAAAGCAACAAAGAACCGCTGGAGAACCTGGGCCTGTCCGGTGGGCCTCTGCGGGGTGATGCTCCTGGCGGGCTGCGCTGCGCTGCGCCTGCCTTGCCGCACTACGGGCCGCAGGAAAACTTTGCCTCGGTGGCCACCTACTCCCGCCTGTTCGATGCGCCTCCCAAGCACACCTGCGAAGCAGCCCGCCGCGCGCTGCTGAGCCAGGGCTACCTCATCCAGGGCGCTGCGCCCGAACAGGTGGAAGGCACCAAGCATTTCCAGCCCGATGCCGAGTCGCATCTGCAGGTCATGATCCGCGTCGTGTGCGTGCCCGAAGCCGCCAGCGGGCACATCAGCCTGGGTTTTGTCACCGCCGTGCAGGACCGGTTCACCCTCAAAAAAGTGAGCAACTCGGCCAGCCTGGGGGTGGGCGCCATCGGCTCGGTGTCGCTGCCCATGACCGCCGGGAGCGAGGCCATGATCAAGGTGGGCAGCGAAACCATTGCCGAAGCTGCGTTCTACGACAGCTTCTTCGACCTGGTGCGCCGTTTCCTGGCCACCGGCGATTTTGCCCAGGAGTGATACGGCGGTGCATTCAATCGGATAACTAGGCGGGGAGCCGAAGACAGTGCTGTAGCACGGCGAGGCGACCCAACGACGTTATACGTTTGAAGGCAAAACCGTATGAGGGGCGGTCAGGCGACGATTTCGTAGGTCACGGCTTCGCTCTCGACCATGTCCAGAATGTCGTTGAGCACCTCCTCGTCCTCGGTGCTGCTCCACACATCCTCGGGGTCGCTGGCAAACAGCGGCTCAATGGCGATGTCGAGGAACTGCCCGTCGGGCATGCGGATGACCGGCGTGCCCTCGGAGGTCTCCACCAGTTCCCAGTCGTCCGGGACGGACATTTCAAGCTGGATGGTGACGTTGAGTTTCTTCATGGTGTGTTCCTTGTGGGTAAGGGGGCGAGGGTAACCCATGACCCCTATGATGCGGGGCTTTTCCGATACCGCCAGCACCCATGACCCTTTCCGCGCTTCCTCCCATCGGTACCCCCGGCCAGCCCTGGGGCCCTGCAGAAATCGCCCAGTGGCGCGCGCGCCAGGTGCGCCGGCGCAGCTATGCCGACGAAGTGCTGTCCGCCATCGAGCGCCTGCGCCCGCGTTTTGACGTGCGGCCCTACGGCGAGGTGATTTACGGGCCCGAGCGCTACCCCCTGTTCGCCCTGTGCAATGGGGACTGGCGCAGCGATCTGCCCGGCGTGCTGGTCACAGGTGGCGTTCACGGGTACGAGACGAGCGGCGTGCATGGCGCGCTGCGTTTTCTGGACCGGCATGCACAGGCCTACGCCGGGCGGGTCAACCTGCTCGTGGCGCCCTGCGTGAGCCCCTGGGCCTACGAGCGCATCCACCGCTGGAACCATGACGCCATCGACCCCAACCGGTCGTTTCGCGAACCCAGCCCGGCGCAGGAAGCGGCGGCGCTCATGCGCCTGGTGGCGCCGCTGCGCGGGCAGTTTGCGGCGCACATCGACCTGCACGAAACCACCGACACCGACGAAACCACATTCCGCCCCGCGCTGGCCGCGCGCGACGGCAAGCCGTTCGAGCCCGGCAGCATCCCCGACGGCTTTTATCTGGTGGACGACACCGAGAGCCCCCAGCCCGCCTTCCAGCAGGCCATCATCGCAGCGGTGGAGCAAATCACCCACATCGCGCCCGCCGACGCGCAGGGCCAGATCATCGGCACGCCCGCCGTGGCGCGCGGTGTGGTGCGCTACCCGCTGCGCGCGCTGGGCCTGTGCGCCAGCGTCACCGGAGCGCGTTACACCACCACCACCGAGGTCTACCCTGACAGCCCCCGCGCCACGCCCGAACAGTGCAACGCCGCGCAGGCGGCGGCGGTGTGCGCCGTAGTGGATTTCGTGCTGGCGCAGCCTTGAAGGGGCTCATGTGGGCGGCTGGCGGGAAATTTTGAGCCAAATGGGCCTCTAGCCCTTGATGGGCAAGCGCTGAAAGCTATTAAAACAGGAGCTTTCATGCGGCTATCCCGGTCGGTCCGTCAGGCGGCGATGGTTTGTACGGCGTAGCACTCGCTGCCCTCGGACCAGGCGAGCAGGCGGTCGATGTTGGGGTGCTTAGCGGGGTGGGCCAGCGCATCCTGCGTGTGCTCGGCATACCACTCCAGCCCCAGTTGGGCGGCGGCAGGCGTGATGCGGCCGCCGTACAGCGCCGCCAGCGCGGCATACACCGCCAGCGAGCCGGCCTGGCCGGGCTTGTTTTCGAGGGTGGCAAGCACCTGGCCGTCGGTTGCCAGCAGGTGCAGGGCGGCGAGGTGGCTGACAGAGGGAAGTTGTTTCAGGCGGTCGGCGAAGTTCATGGCAATGCAGGGTGAAAAAAGCTGGCGCATGGCAGCGCCAGCGGTGCGTTCAAAAAGGCGTGACCTTATCGCAGTCGCACACCCCTTTGCGGGGTGTGCGGTGGCTCACTTCACATCAAAACGGTCCAGGTCCATCACCTTGGCCCAGGCCGCCACGAAGTCACGCACGAACTTGGGCTGCGCATCGCTTTGTGCATACACCTCGGCGATGGCGCGCAACTGCGCGTTGGAGCCGAACACCAGGTCCACGCGGGTCGCCGTCCACTGCACGGCACCGGTTTTGCGGTCGCGGCCTTCGAAGGTGTCCTGGGCCTCGGAGACGGGCGTCCAGGTTGTGCCCATGTCGAGCAGGTGCACAAAGAAGTCGTTCGTCAGCTGCCCGGCGCGCTGGGTGAACACGCCGTGGGGTGCCTGGCCCGCGTTGGCGCCCAGCACGCGAAGGCCACCGACCAGCACCGTCATCTCGGGCGCGCTCAGCGTCAGCAGCTGGGCCTTGTCGAGCAGCATCTCCTCGGCCGATACGCGCAAGCCCGGCTTCTGAAAGTTGCGCAAGCCATCGGCCTGGGGTTCGAGCACGGCGAACGACTCCACGTCGGTCTGCGCCTGCGTGGCATCGGTGCGGCCCGGGGTGAAGGGCACTGTGATGGCCTGGCCCGCGGCCTGGGCGGCGGCCTCCACGGCGGCGCCACCGGCCAGCACGATCAGGTCGGCCAGCGACACCTTTTTGCCGCCCGCCTGCGCGGCGTTGAACCGGCCCTGGATGCCTTCCAGCACCCCCAGCACCCGGGCCAACTGCGCGGGCTGGTTGGCCTCCCAGTCTTTCTGCGGCGCAAGGCGGATGCGCGCGCCATTGGCGCCGCCGCGCTTGTCCGATCCGCGGAAGGTGGAGGCCGAGGCCCAGGCGGTGGCCACCAGTTCGGCCACCGAGAGGCCCGAGGCCAGCACCTGCGCCTTGAGCGCGGCCACGTCGCTGGCATCCACCAGCGCGTGGTCCACGGCAGGCACCGGGTCTTGCCAGATCAGGTCTTCGGCCGGCACCTCGGGGCCCAGGTAGAGCGCTTTGGGGCCCATGTCGCGGTGCGTGAGCTTGAACCAGGCGCGGGCAAAGGCGTCGGCAAAGGCCTGCGGGTCCTGGTGGAAGCGGCGCGCAATTTTTTCATAGGCCGGGTCGAAGCGCAGCGACAGGTCGGCCGTGGTCATCATCGGCGGGTGTTTGCGGCTGGGGTCGTGCGCGTCCGGAATCATGTGCTCTGGCTTGCAGTTCTTGGCCACCCACTGCTGGGCGCCCGCGGGGCTTCGGGTCAGCTCCCACTCGTAGCCGAACAGCATGTCGAAATAGCCGTTGTCCCAGGTGGTGGGGTGGGGCTTCCAGGCCCCTTCGATGCCGCTGGTGGTGGTGTGCACGCCCTTGCCGGTGCCGAACTGGTTGATCCAGCCCAGGCCCTGCGCCTCGATGGGCGCGGCCTCGGGGGCGGGGCCCACCAGGGCCGGGTCACCCGCGCCATGCGCCTTGCCGAAGGTGTGGCCGCCGGCCACCAGGGCCACGGTTTCCTCATCGTTCATGGCCATGCGCGCGAAGGTCTCGCGCACATCGCGGCCCGAGGCCACGGGGTCGGGGTTGCCGTCCGGGCCTTCGGGGTTTACGTAGATCAGGCCCATCTGCACGGCGGCCAGCGGGTTCTCCAGCGTGCGGTCGCCGCTGTAGCGGCTGTTCGGCTTGTCGCTGGTGGCCAGCCATTCGGCCTCGGCGCCCCAGTAGATGTCTTCTTCGGGCTGGAAGATGTCCACGCGGCCGCCGCCAAAGCCAAAGGTCTTGAAACCCATCGATTCGAGTGCCACGTTGCCCGCCAGGATCATCAGGTCGGCCCACGAAATGGCGTTGCCGTACTTCTGCTTGAGGGGCCAGAGCAGGCGGCGCGCCTTGTCCAGGTTGCCGTTGTCGGGCCAGCTGTTGAGCGGGGCGAACCGCTGGTTGCCCGTGCCTGCGCCGCCGCGCCCGTCGGCCGTGCGGTAGGTGCCCGCGCTGTGCCAGGCCATGCGGATGAACAGGCCGCCGTAGTGGCCCCAGTCGGCGGGCCACCAGTCCTGCGAGTCGGTCATCAGCGCCTTCAGGTCGGCTTTCAGGGCGGCATAGTCCAGCGTCTGGAAGGCCTGGGCGTAGTCAAAGTCGGCACCCAGCGGGTTCGAGGCCGGCGCGTGCTGGTGCAGGATGCCCAGGTTCAACTGGTTGGGCCACCAGTCGCGGTTGGACTGGGCGCCCTCCGTGGTCTTGCCGCCGTGGGTGAAGGGGCATTGGGGTGCGTTGCTCATGGCTCTCTCCTTTGAAGGGCGTTGGATGGGTCTGGGGCAGAGAATAGATCAATCAAGCTTGAAGCTCCATTGAAAAAACCCAATGCCGCAGATGCAGCCTCGCTATGCGGGCGCTCCAACGATGACCCTGGCTCGCGCGTGAGCCCCTTTTCCTCTTTGCCGAAATGCGCAACGGTGATGCGTTCGGCGCTGTCCGGAGCGGAGCGAAACCGGGCCGCTTCAGCGCCGCCCGCCCAGCAGCCCGCCGCCGATCTTGAGCAAATCGCTCAGCCCCACCTGGCCATCGCCATCCTGGTCGAGCAGGCTGCCCAGCAGGCCGCCACCCAAACCCCCTTGCTGCTGCACGCGCGCGCGCTCCTGGCCCAGCACCTGGCCCAGGCCGCCCGCGTCCATGCCGCCAGACTGCATGCGCTGCGCCAGGAACGACATCACGATAGGCGCCAGCATCTGCAGCAGCTGCCCGGCATTGGCACCCAGCCCCGTGGCCTGGCCCAGCCCGGCCTCGGCACGCTGCTGGTTGCCACCAAAAATGTGGCCCAGGATGGCCGCGCCGTCTTGCGGGCCGCCGCCACCGCCTGCACCGCCACCCAGCAGCGAACCGAGCAGCCCGCCCAGATCAGCGCCGCCGCTGTGGTTGCGCTGCAAGGCGCCAAACAAGTCCATCGCACCCTGGGGCTGCGCCGCATTGCGCCCCAGCGCGCCCAGCAGCAGCGGCAAGGCCGCGCCCACGGCGTCCTGGGCCTGGGCAGGGCTGGTGCCCAGTTGCTGCGCCATCTGCTGCAGCGGCGCGCCCTGCAGCTGGGCCATCAGATCGTCAACAAGAGAAGCGGGGGAGTTCATGGTGGGCATCCTTTCAGAAAGAGCGGTAGGCAATCCGCATGGTATGCCCCAACGGCGATGTGTGCAGTGCAGCGTGCCGGGTGAATGGCAGCCATGGCCCACCGCTTCAGGCCTGCCACACCCCAAACCCCGCCGAGCGCAGGTCGATGCCAATCTCGATCTCCCGATCCACCGCCTCTTCATAGCCCATCGGGTTGAAGCCCTCGTACAAGTCAGGCAGCAGCCGCAGGCCGTACTGCGTCACAAACCGGTTGGCCTGGATGCCCGCCTTGTGCTTGTCAAACCGCACATCCGGGTCCAGCCCCGTCATGCCCACGTACACGCAGGGCTTGCCGTCGATGTAGCCGGGGTTGTTCTTGCGAAAGCGGGGCTCCAGCAGCACGTCTCTGGAGAGTTCGACGACATAGACGTGGTGGTGCTTGCGGCGGGGCATGGTGTGGGCCAAGCAAATCACCGCAGTGTTTCACATCTGGCGGGGCAGCCCGAGCCCTGGCTGCGCAAAGCGCTGGAACAAACGCCGCGGCGCTTTAGGCCGATTTGGGCTGAGGGGCCGGTGTGATCCGCTTTTGGTCTACGAACTCGGTGTACTGCGCCAGCGGAATCGCGGTCAAACCGGCGGCACCGTTTTCCTCTGTCCAACTCAGCGTGGCGCTGTCGGCCGTCAGCTCAACCTCTATGGGGCCTTTCGGAATCACGATGGGCGCACCGTCGCCGGGGCGGTAGGTCACGTGGTCGTTGATTGTGGCGTGTTGGGACATGGCGGGCTCCTAAAAGCGCATTACATGCCGCGTACACACCGGGGTCTGTGCGATAGCGCACATCCCAATTGCGCATCAAGGGTAGGCACGGAACAGAGTTGAGCGGTCATGGTTCTGTCCATTCAGGTGCCTCCGCACGCCCCACAGAAAAGCGCGGGGGGTCTGACCCCAAATGCAATGAGGGTTTCTGCACCTCACGGCACACGCCGCGCGGGAGATTCTTACAGGGTGCTCCCCAGCGCATCCAGCAGCCGTGCACTCACCTCGGCGGCATCAGGCGTGGCGAACTGCATGTTGTGCTGCTCCGTCAGCGGGCCGTGGCCCGGCTCCATGCCACCGTCAGCGCCGTAGCCCATGGCCTTGAACTTCCAGACCCCGCCCACCTTTTTGAGCGAACCCACATGCGCGCCATCGGCCGTGTGTACCGCCACCACTCCGTCGTTGACGGGCAGCAACTGCAAGGGGCCCGTCACCGGGCCGGGCGGCACATGGGGGAAGGTGGGGGTGAACGGAGGCATCATTGATGGGCTTTGGTGGCGCTGCAGTTTTTTGGATGAAATTGGCCTCTAGCGCTTGATGGATAAGCGCAAACAGCTATCAAAACAGGAGTTTGCTCAATGGCTTCGCCCGGCCCTGGCTCCGTTTGTGATGGCTCCAGCAACCGGGTGCCCATGTGCGCTGGGCGGCAGCTTGTACCTTGGCAATCACACCCGCAGCGGGTGCACCCGGCTCATACGGCCATCGCCTCGCGCAGCACCTGATCGCGAAAGCTGGCGGGCAGGCTGTTGGGGGTGAGCACATCCACCTCCATGCCCAGCAACTGTTTGAGTTCAAACCGGATCGCGCCAATGTCCATCAGCGTGGTTTGCGCGGTGGGCTCTACCAAGAGGTCTAGGGAACCTCTGCGCGAATCGAGCGGGAAGTGTGCGTTGCGGATCGGGATGGGGTGCTAGTGTCCTGAGTTAGAAATTCGCAGACAAAATCTTTCGACACTTGCAAGGATATCCTCGGCAGACTTGGCCCAGACGAATGGTTTTGGGTTGGCGTTGTAGAGTTCGAGGTATTCGCGGATTGATTTTTCTAGTTGC
>JANJVG010000144.1 GCA_024710165.1 Burkholderiaceae bacterium | reverse complement strand
GATCATCTTCTCGGCCTTGTCCAGCATGCCGCTGCCGCGCTGCGGGTAGCCGCAGCACAGGTAGCCCGGCGGCAGTACGGTTTGCACGCCCGCATGCCAGAGCATGGCCTGCGTGGCCAGGCCCACCTGGCTGAACAGGCGCTCGGAGCCGCAGCCGGGGAAGTAGAACACGGCCTCGGTGTCGGCCGTGGTGGCGGCCGGGTTGCGGATGATGGGGACGTAGTCCTTGTTCTCGATGTCGAGCAGCGCACGTGCGGTCTTCTTGGGCAGGCCACCGGGCAGCTTCTTGTTGATGAAGTGAATCACCTGCTCCTTGACAGGCGCCGGGCCCACCGAGGCGGGCGGTCGCTGCGTCTGGCGGCGCGAGATGCCGCGCAGCAGGTCCACCGCCATGCGCTGGGCCTTGAAGCCCACGCCCACCATGGCCGCACGCAGCAGCTTGATGGTGTCGGGGTTGGTGGCGTTGAGCATCGCCATGGCCATCTTGTTGCCGGGGCGGTTGCTTTTCTTGCCCATCTTGCGCAGCAGGTTGCGCATGTTCATGGTGACGTCGCCAAAGTCGATCTTCACCGGGCAGGGGCTCTCGCAGCGGTGGCACACGGTGCAGTGGTCGGCCACATCCTCGAACTCCTGCCAGTGCTTGATGCTCACGCCGCGGCGGGTCTGTTCTTCGTACAAAAACGCCTCGACCAGCAGCGAGGTCGCCAGGATCTTGTTGCGCGGGCTGTAGAGCAGGTTGGCGCGCGGCACGTGCGTGGAACACACGGGCTTGCACTTGCCGCAGCGCAGGCAGTCCTTGACCGAATCGGTGATGGCGCCGATGTCGCTCTGCTGCATGATCAGCGACTCGTGCCCCATGAGGCCGAAGCTGGGCGTGTAGGCGTTGGTCAGGTCGGCATGCAGCGGCAGATTTGAAGCATTATTGGCCTCAGGCCTTTGCGCAGCAAGCGCATTCAGCTCCTGATTTCGTAGCAATTTGCCCTTGTTGAAGCGACCTTCCGGGTCCACCTTCTGCTTGTACTCGGCGAACGGGCGCAGTTCCTCGTCGGTCAGGAATTCCAGCTTGGTGATGCCGATGCCATGCTCGCCCGAGATCACGCCGTCCAGGCTGCGCGCCAGCACCATAATGCGCGCCACGGCCTCGTGCGCGGTTTGCAGCATGGCGTAGTTGTCGCTGTGCACCGGAATGTTGGTGTGCACGTTGCCATCCCCCGCGTGCATGTGCAGCGCCACCCACACGCGGCCCTTGAGCACGCGCTTTTGCACTTCGCCCAGGGCCTGCATCAGCGGCTCGAAGTCGCTGCCGGTAAAGATGTTGCGCAGCGGGTCGCGGATCTGCGTCTTCCAGCTGGCGCGCAGGCGGTGGTCCTGCAGTTGCGGGAACAGCTCGGCCACGCGCTGCAGCCAGCCTTGCCACAGCGCGCGCGTCTCGCGCACCAAGTCCAGGGCCAGGGCCAGCTTTTCTTCCAGCAGCTCGGGCGAAGGCGGCTCACCGCCAGCTTCGGGCTTGCCCAGCGGCAGGTTGCCACGGGTCAGAAAGTCTTCCAGCGCATCGGCCAGCTCGATCTTGTTGCGCAGGCTCAACTCGATGTTGATGCGCTCGATGCCATCGGTGTACTCGGCCATGCGTGGCAGCGGGATCACCACGTCCTCGTTGATCTTGAAGGCGTTGGTGTGGCGCGAGATGGCGGCGGTCTTCTTGCGGTCGGCCCAGAACTTCTTGCGCGCCTCGGCGCTCACCGCCGTGAAACCCTCGCCCGAGCGCGAATTGGCGATGCGCACCACTTCGGCAGCGGCCCGCGCCACGGCATCCTGGTCGTCCCCCACGATGTCGCCCACCAGCAGCATCTTGGGCAGCCCCCCGCGCTTGGACTTGGTGGTGTAGCCCACGGCTTTGAGGTAGCGGTCGTCCAGGTGCTCCAGCCCGGCCAGCAGCACGCCCGAGCGCTTCTGCTCGGCGAACATGAAGTCCTTGATCTCGACGATGCTGGGCACGGCGTCCTTGGCGTTGCCGAAGAACTCCAGACACACGGTGCGCGTGTGCTCGGGCATGCGGTGCACCACCCAGCGCGAGCTGGTGATCAGGCCGTCGCAGCCTTCCTTCTGGATGCCGGGCAGGCCCGCGAGGAACTTGTCGGTCACGTCCTTGCCCAGGCCTTCCTTGCGGAAGGTCTTGCCCGGAATGTCGAGGCGCTCGGTACGCACCAGCGTCGTGCCGTCGGCCTCGAAGGTCTTGAGCTCGAAGCTGGCGACCTCGGCGTCGTGGATCTTGCCCAGGTTGTGATTGATGCGCGTGACTTCCAGCCACTGCGCCTGCGGAGTGACCATGCGCCAGCTGGCCAGGTTGTCCAGCGCCGTTCCCCACAGCACGGCCTTCTTGCCGCCCGCGTTCATGGCGATGTTGCCGCCGATGCACGAGGCCTCGGCGCTGGTCGGGTCCACGGCGAACACATAGCCGCCGCGCTCGGCGGCGTCGGCCACGCGCTGGGTCACCACCCCAGCCTCGGTCCAGATGGTCGCCACCTCCCGGTCCAGCCCGGGCAGGCGCTGCATCTCGACCTCGGTCATGGCTTCGAGCTTTTCGGTGTTGATGACGGCGCTGCGGTCGGTCAGCGGTATGGCACCACCGGTGTAGCCCGTGCCACCCCCGCGCGGAATCACGGTAAGCCCCAGCTCGAAACAGCCCTGCACCAGGCGCGCCATCTCGGCCTCGGTGTCGGGGGTGAGCACCACGAAGGGGTATTCGACACGCCAGTCGGTCGCGTCGGTCACGTGGCTCACGCGCGAGAGACCGTCGAACTTGATGTTGTCGCCGGCCGTCAGGCGCCCGAAGACGCGGCGCGCCTTGCGGCGCAGCTCGGCCACCTGCTGGAAAGAGGCATCGAAGCGTTGCACTGCGGCGCCTGCGGCCTTGAGCAGCTCGCCCACGAGCGCATCGCGACCGGCGTCGGTGTCGGGGGTGCGGCGCTTTTGCACCTCGCCCAGGCGGTGCTCCAGCGCCTGCACGAGCTGGCGGCGGCGCTGCGGGTTGTCCAGCAGGTCGTCCTGCAGGTAGGGGTTGCGCTGCACCACCCAGATGTCGCCCAGCACTTCGTAGAGCATGCGCGCCGAGCGGCCGGTCTGGCGCTCCTGGCGCAGTTGCTGCAGGGTGCCCCAGGCCTGCTCCCCGAGCAGGCGGATGACGATCTCCCGGTCTGAAAAACTCGTGTAGTTGTAAGGGATCTCGCGCAATCGCACGGGCTCGGGGGCCTGCGCCATAAGGGCGGCCAACGCGGTGGGAGCATTCATTCGGTGAACCTGGGGTAAGGGCGGCGCGCCCAGTGGCCTGGGTGACTCGCAGCCCTCGATTTTAGGGAATCCGCGCGCGGGCCGCAGTTGCGGGCCCCGGCCTGCGCTGCAGCCCGGCCCGGTGGGCCTAGAACAGCACGCGGCAGCGCAGGGTGCCCGGCACCTGCTGGAGCTTTTGCAGCGCCAGCTCGGAAGACTCGGCGTCAATGTCCATCACCACATAGCCGATGGCCTCGTTGGTCTGCAGGTACTGGGCGGACACGTTGATCTGGTTGTCGGAGAAGATGCGGTTGATCTCGGACAGCACGCCCGGCACGTTGCGGTGCACGTGCAGCAGGCGGTGCTTGCCGCTCTGCGCAGGCAGGGCCACGGCCGGGAAATTGACCGACGAGGTGGTGGTGCCGTTGTCGCTGTAGCGCACGAGCTTTTCCGCCACTTCCACGCCGATGTTGGCCTGCGCCTCCAGCGTGGAACCGCCGATGTGCGGTGTGAGGATCACGTTGTCCAGGTCGCGCAGGGGTGAGAGGAATTCGTCCTTGTTGGTGCGCGGCTCGACCGGGAACACGTCCACGGCTGCGCCCAGCAACTTTCCCGCCTTGAGCGCATCGGCCAGTGGCTCGATCTCGACCACCGTGCCGCGCGAGGCATTGATGAGGACGGCGCCCTGCTTCATGGCGGCGATCTCGGCCGCACCGATCATCCACTGCGTGGAGGGCAGTTCGGGCACGTGCAGCGTCACAACATCGCTCTGCGCCAGCAGATCCTTCAGGCTGGCTGCCTGGCGCGCATTGCCCAGCGGCAGCTTGGCCACCACGTCGTGGAAGACCACCTGCATGCCCAGCGCCTCGGCCAACACCGAGAGCTGGGAGCCAATCGCGCCATAGCCAACGATGCCGAGTGTCTTGCCGCGTGCCTCGTAGGCGTTTTCGGCGCTCTTGAGCCAGCCGCCGCGGTGCGCCACGGCGTTCTTCTCGGGCACGCCGCGCAGCAGCAAAATGGCCTCGGCCAGCACCAGCTCGGCCACCGAGCGGGTGTTGGAATAAGGCGCGTTGAACACGGCAATACCCCGGTCGCGCGCGGCGTTCAGGTCCACCTGGTTCGTGCCGATGCAAAAGCACCCGATGGCCACGAGCTTGTGCGCGTGCGCCAGCACCTCGGCCGTGAGCTGCGTGCGCGAGCGGATGCCGATGAAATGCACGTCGGCAATGCGCTGGATGAGTTCGTCCTGCGGCAGCGCGCCGGAGAGGGATTCGATCTGGCTGTAACCGGCGTGTTGCAGCACCTGCAGGGCAGAGGGGTGCAGGCCTTCCAGCAATAAAAACTTGATCTTGCTTTTGTCCAGCGATGTGGGGCTCATGACGGTCCTGTGTCGGCGAAGCCCGGGCCGTTTTCAGCAGGTGCCCGGAGCAGGTTTCAGAGCAAATCATCCTAGCATGGTGCAGCGCACCATCCTGTGGTCTGGAGAGCCGCCACTACCCCTGTCAGGGGCAAGCGCGCGGTGGGGCCAAGGGGTTTACCCGCTGGAGAAATCAGCGCAGCGTGATAAAAAAGGCGCCTTCGTTTGTGACAGACACCGTTTTGTCATACGCGCGCCCTACGATTTGGCGCTTATCCATTCACGTGAGGAGATTCCCCATGAAGTTCCGTTTTCTGGCTGTGTGCGCCGCTGTGGCCACCCTGGGCAGCACTGCCGTGCATGCCCAGACTGAAATCCAGTGGTGGCATTCCATGACTGGCGGCCTGAATGACTGGGTGGTGGACATTGCCAACGGTTTCAACGCCAGCCAGAAAGAATTCAAGATCGTGCCCACCTACAAGGGCAGCTACGACGAATCCATGACGGCCTCCATCGCCGCCTTCCGGGCCGGCAACGCGCCGCACATCCTGCAGGTGTACGAAGTGGGCACGGCCACCATGATGGCGGCCAAGGGTGCCGTGGTGCCGGTGGGCAAGGTCATGGCAAACGCTGGCTACAAGTTTGATCCCAAGGCCTACATCCCTGCCGTGGTGGGTTACTACACCGCGCCCAGCGGCGAGATGCTGAGCTACCCCTTCAACAGCTCGACCACGGTGCTCAACTACAACAAGGACCTGTTCAAGAAGGCTGGCCTGGACCCGAACAAGCCGCCCGCCACCTGGCCCGAGCTGGTCTCGGCCGCCGCCAAGCTCAAGGCCTCGGGCGTGACCTGCCCGTTCACCACCAGCTGGCAAGGCTGGACACAGCTCGAGAGCTTCTCGACCTGGCACAACACGCTGTTTGCCACGCAGAACAACGGCTTTGGTGGCACCAGCGCGCGCCTGGCGTTCAACAGCCCGTTGCATGTACGCCACATCGAGAACCTGGCCAACATGGCCCAGCAGGGGCTGTTCCACTACCGCGGCCGTGGCAACAAAGGCGATGCGCCGTTCTACTCGGGCGAGTGCGCCATGTCCACCGCCAGCTCGTCCACCTACGCCAGCATCAAGAAAAACGCCAAGTTCGACTTCGGCATCGCCCCCCTGCCCTACTACCCCGACGTGCAGGGCGCACCGCAGAACACCGTCATCGGCGGTGCTTCGCTGTGGGTGATGGCCGGCAAGAAGGCGCCGGACTACAAGGGCGTGGCCCAGTTCTTCCAGTACCTGACCAACCCCGAAGTGCAAGCTGCCAGCCACCAGCGCACCGGCTACCTGCCGGTCACGCTGGCCTCGTTCGAGATGACGGAAAAATCGGGCTTCTACAAGCAGAACCCCGGCACCGACACTGCGGTGAATCAGATGATCCGCAAGACCACCGACAAGTCGCGTGGCGTGCGCCTGGGCAATTTCAACCAGATCCGCGCCATCATGGACGAGGAACTGGAACAGGTCTGGGCCGGCAAGAAGACGGCCCAAGAGGCGCTGGACGCCGCCGTCAAGCGCGGCAACGAGCAGCTCGAGCGCTTTCAAAAGGCCAACAAGGGCTAAACTTTTGACCTGAAAACGCACGGCCGGGCCACGTACCCGGCCGTTTTTGATGTTGGAGGGCGATTTTGACCACAGAAAAACGGGTTCGCTTCAAAAGCTGGTGGCTCCCTGCCGTGCTGCTGGCACCGCAGGTGGCAGTGATTGCGATGTTCTTCTTCTGGCCCGCAGGGCAGGCGCTGGTGCAGTCGCTGCAGCAGCAGGACGCCTTTGGCACCTCGGTCGAATGGGTGGGGCTGGAGAACTTCGAGCGCCTGCTGCAGGACGAAAGCTACCTGGCCTCGTTCAAGACCACCGCCGTGTTCTCGTTGCTGGTGGCCACTTTGGGGCTGGCCATCTCGCTAGCGCTGGCCGTGTTTGCCGACCGCGTGGTGCGCGGCGCGTCGTTCTACAAGACGCTGCTGATCTGGCCCTACGCCGTGGCACCCGCCGTGGCCGGGGTGCTGTGGTTGTTCATGTTTGCGCCGTCCATCGGCATCGTGAGCTATGCGCTGCGCCAGATCGGGGTGGAATGGAACCACCTGCTCAACAGCAACCAGGCCATGGCCCTGATCGTGTTTGCGGCGGTGTGGAAGCACATTTCCTACAACTTCCTGTTCTTTCTGGCGGGGCTGCAGTCCATCCCCAAGTCGCTGATCGAAGCCGCCGCCATCGACGGTGCCGGGCCCTGGCGGCGCTTCTGGAGCATCGTGTTCCCGCTGCTCTCGCCCACCACCTTCTTCCTGCTGGTGATCAACATCGTCTATGCCTTCTTCGACACCTTCGCCATCGTGGACGCCACGACCGAAGGCGGCCCCGGCAAGGACACGGCCATTCTGGTCTACAAGGTGTATTACGACGGCTTCAAGGCGCTGGACCTGGGCGGCTCGGCCGCGCAGTCGGTAGTGTTGATGGCCATTGTGGTGGTGCTCACCGTCATCCAGTTCCGCTACGTGGAACGCAAAGTGAACTACTGATCATGGTTGAACGCCGCCCTCTTGCTACCGCCATTTCGCACTTCGTGCTCATCCTGGGCGTGATCATCATCGCCTTCCCGCTCTACATCACCTTCGTGGCCAGCACGCACACGGCGCAGGACATCGTGCAGGTGCCCATGCCGCTGCTGCCCGGCCCGCACCTGATCGAGAACTACACCCATGCCATCCAGGGCACCAGCGGCAGCGCGGCATCGACCGCGCCCGTGGGCCACATGATGCTGGTCAGCCTGATCTCGGCGCTGGTGATCGCCGTCGGCAAGATCGCCATCTCGCTGCTCTCGGCGTTTGCCATCGTGTACTTCCGCTTTCCCGGGCGCACGTTTTTCTTCTGGGCCATCTTCGTCACGCTGATGCTGCCCGTGGAAGTGCGCATTGGCCCAACGTACCAGGTCGTGTCCGACCTCGGCATGCTCAACACCTATGCAGGCCTGACGGTGCCGCTGATCGCCTCGGCCACGGCCACCTTCCTGTTCCGCCAGTTCTTCCTGTCGGTGCCCGATGAACTGGTGGAGGCCGCGCGGGTGGATGGCGCGGGGCCCATGCGCTTTTTCTGGGACGTGCTGCTGCCACTCTCGCGCACCAGCATCGCGGCGCTTTTCGTGATCCAGTTCATCTACGGCTGGAACCAGTACCTCTGGCCGCTGCTGGTGACCACCGACGAATCCATGTACCCCGTGGTCATGGGCATCAAGCGCATGATTTCCGGCGGCGACGCCGCCAACGACTGGAACATCGTCATGGCCACGGCCATTCTGGCCATGATCCCGCCCGCGCTGGTGGTGCTGCTGATGCAGCGCTGGTTCGTCAAGGGCCTGGTGGATGCGGAAAAATAAGCAAAATCAGGCTGCAGCCCTTATTTAAAAAGCGCTAGTAGCTATCAAATATATAGTAAAAATGGCATCGATTTCTCTGCGCAAGCTTGTCAAACGCTACGGTCATGGTCCCAAGGCCAATCAGGTCATCCACGGCGTGAACGCCGAGGTCCAGGATGGCGAATTCATCGTCATCGTCGGCCCCTCGGGCTGCGGCAAGTCCACGCTATTGCGCATGGTAGCCGGCCTGGAAGAGATTTCGGATGGCGAAATCGCCATCGGCAGTCGCGTGGTCAACCAGCTGGAACCCGCCGAGCGCGACATCGCCATGGTGTTCCAGAACTACGCGCTGTACCCGCACATGAGCGTGTTCGACAACATGGCCTACGGCCTGAAGATCGCCAAGGTGCCCAAGGACGAGATCAAGGCGCGAGTGGACAAGGCCGCCAAGATCCTGGAGCTGGGCCACCTGCTGGAGCGCAAGCCGCGCGAGCTGTCCGGCGGCCAGCGCCAGCGTGTGGCCATGGGCCGTGCCATCGTGCGCCAGCCCCAGGTGTTCCTGTTCGACGAGCCGCTGTCCAACCTCGACGCCAAGCTGCGCGCCCAGACGCGCCTGGAAATTCAAAAGCTGCACCGCGAGCTGGGTATCACCAGCCTGTTCGTCACGCACGACCAGGTCGAGGCCATGACACTGGCGCAGCGCATGATCGTCATGAACGGCGGCCACATGGAGCAGTTCGGCACACCCGAAGAGGTGTACCACCAGCCCGCCAGCACCTTCGTCGCCAGCTTCATCGGCTCGCCGCCCATGAACCTGCTGCAGCACGCGCCGGGTGCACGCCCCGGCACCCTGCTGGGCATCCGCCCCGAGCACCTGGACGTGGGCAACGATGGCTGGGAGGTGGTGGTGGACACCGTGGAACTGCTCGGTGCCGAGCGCCTGATCTATGCCCGTCTTGGCGGCGAGGCACTGATTGTGCGCGTCGAGGAAGGCCGCCCCGCGCCCCAGCCTGGCGACACCCTGCGCGTCGCCCCACGTGAAGACCGCCTGCACTGGTTTGACGCCGCTAGTGGTCAGCGGCTCTGAGGTTCCCATGTCCACCCCGTGGCCCTACCCACGCTGGATCGCCCACCGGGGCGCCGGCAAGCTCGCGCCCGAGAACACCCTGGCCGCTTTCCGCCAAGGCGCCGCGTACGGCTACCGCATGTTCGAGTGCGACGTGAAGCTCGCGCGCGACGGCGTGCCCTTTCTGCTGCACGACGCCACGCTGAGCCGCACCACCAATGCGGCGCAGGTTTGGGCGCCCGGTGACAGCCTGACCGGTGGAGACCACGACTGGGCACAGCTTGCGCAACTCGACGCCGGCGGCTGGCACTCGCGCGCGTTCGCCGGCGAGCCGCTGCCCAGCCTTGCCAACCTTGCACGCTTCTGTCTTTCCAACGCGTACTGCCTCAACATCGAAATCAAGCCCACGCCAGGCCTGGAAGAAACCACCGGCCGCGTGGTGGGCGAGCAGGCCGCACGGCTCTGGCACGGGCAGGCGGTGCCGCCGCTGCTGTCTTCGTTCCAGCCCGCAGCGCTGGCGGGGGCCCGAACCACCGCGCCGCAGCTTCCGCGCGCCCTGCTGCTCGACACGCTGCACGAGGGCTGGTGTGACACCGCCCGCCAACTTGGCTGCGCGGCCATCGTCTGTAACCACGCGCTGTGGGATGCGCCCCTGGTGCAGCAAGTGCATGCGCAGGGCTGGCGAGCCCTGAGCTACACCGTCAACGACGAGTGGGCCGCCCGGCGTCTGATCGATCTGGGCACGGATGGCATCATTACCGACCGGGTCGACCTGTTTTCTCCCGCTGCCAGCTGACGCCGGATCACCCGCCCGGACCATCCGCGCGCCGGTGCGTCGGCCCAGTAGAAAGCATTGGTCTGCTTGATGTCAATGCAAATCACTCTCATTTGCTGTATTCTCGCTGGTTTCAATGACTTGCTGAGGATCATCTTGGACCGCCGTCACTTCATGCTGCAACTTGGTGCAGCGCTTGGAACCGCTTCCCTGCCCGCCCTGGCCCGCGCCCAGGCAGAAGGCAGCACGCTGCGCGTGGCTGGTGGCTGGCGCATGAACGAGCGCGAATACCAGATCGGTGCGCTCAGCGTCGACTGGGAACGGGGCCAGGTCAGCACCGATTTTGCGCACACCGTGCCCACCTTACCCCACGCCATCGTGCCGGAACCCGAAGGTGGTTTTCTGGCAGTTGCCACACGCCCAGGCACCTGGATGGTGCGCACCGACGCACAGGGGCAGATCACCCACCGCATCACCATGGCCGACGAGGGTGATGCACGCACGTTCGACGGCCACGTCATCGCCAGCCACCATGGACAATGGCTGTACACCGGGGAGACCGACCGCAGCACCGGCGAAGGCTGGGTCAGCGTGCGCGATGCTCGTAACCTGCGCAAGGTGGCCGAGCACCACACGCACGGCATCGACCCGCATCAGATCCTGGTCGACGCGCAAGGCCGCCTCGTGATTGCCAACGGCGGCATCCCGCGCACCCCGGCAGGCAACAAACGCAACCTGGACCAGATGGACCCCAAACTGGTGCTGATGAACCCGGGAAATGGCGAGAAACTGGGCGAGTGGAGCCTGCGCGACAAGCGCCTGGCGCCACACCACATCGCCTGGAACCGGCCTCTGGCCAACGCACCCCAGCTCTTGGGCATCGGTCTGCAGGCCGAGCACGACGATCCCGCCCGGCGCCGCGATGCCCCCCTGCTAGCCGTCTGGGATGGCCAGGAACTCACGGTTCCGACCCATATGGTGGCCGACGGCTACGCCGGTGATGTGGCTGCGGGCCCCAACGGCGGCTTTGTACTCACGGCGCAATTTGCCAACCGGGTCGTGCTCTGGCAGCCGCACGAACCCGCCAAACTGCGGACCATCGGCAAAGTGCAAAACCCCTGCGGCCTCTGGCCCCTGGACGACGCCCCGGCAGTGACCATCGGCGGCGGCCTGGGCCTGGCCCGCTGGCACGCCACCGAACCGGGCCACATGCTGCGCTGGCCCCAGGGCATGGCGGCGGGGAACCACTGGGCAGTGTTGGCTTGACTCCGCCGTGTGCAGGCAAGGTGGATGCACCCCAAAGTTTCGCAATCAGGCCGCCGCAGAGCGAGGCATTCCGACGGCCTTGGCATCGCCCGACTCCTCCCTGAGTGCCTCATCCAGCAGCCACTTGCGGAACAAGTCACTGGCGGGGTGTGCAACCTGTGACTTGCGTCCACACAGGTAGTACCCCCGGCCCGTCGAGGCGCGCACCCCGATGGGCGCCACCAGCCGGCCGGTCTGCAGATCTTCTCGCACCATGCATTCCTGGACGATGGCCACACCCATCCCCGCCCTGGCAGCATCGACAAGGTTGATAACCAGATCAAATCCGCTGTCCAGCCGCCGCCCTGTCAGGTCCAGATGCGCCTGCTCGGCCCAGACATGCCAGTTCTCCGGAAAGGACGTGTGGTAGAGCATCGGGAGATGCAACAAATCGGTCGCACTGCGGATCTGTGTTGCAAACCGGGGAGCACAGACCGCCACCACCTCCCGTCCGATGAGGTAACGTGCCGCAATGTGACGCGGCCACCGCTGGCGCACCCCGCGCTTGACGTCGATCCAAAGGTCCACGTCCTCGCGTGTGAAATCCTCATCGTGACGGTACTGGCGAAACTCGATCTCCACCTCGGGATGATTCTGCCGAAAGCCCTCCAGCCTGCGCATGAGCCACAGGTTCCCGAGGCTGGTGACGACGGCCAGCCGCAACCGCAGACGGTGCTGCTGCTTGCGCAGATGCATCACGGCTGCCTCCAGCGCCAGCACCGGCTCGGCCGTCATGCGACGCAACTCCTCACCCAGGCCCGTCAGCACCACGCCACTGCCCGAGCGAAGAAACACTTCCTGCCCCATGTCCGCCTCCAGGCGCATCACCGCACGGCTGACGGCCGCCTGCGTCACGCACAACTCCTGGGCCGCCCGGCGAAAGCTGCCGGTACGCGCTACCGAGAGGAATGCGTGCAGTTCAACGAGGGAGGGGCTTTGGATGCGCATGAATGGAATCGCAGCACGCGCGGACATGGCTCTGTACGTGGTGTCCTGAGAAGTATTACATGGAGTCATCAATCCGGACCGAAATGTTGTTTGCCGGCCGACAACAGGCTCTCTACCATCGGCCTCCGAAACCAGTGACATCGGGCCAACGTGGAAAGGCCCCACGGCACCATCCCTGCACACACATGGCACTTACATCAAAGGAGTTTGGAATGCTGAAGAACCTCTGGCGCGCGACCGCCATTTCCCTGGGCCTGGCACTGACCGCCATGGCACCTGCCCACGCGCAGACCTGGCCCACCAAACCCATCAAGTTCATCGTGCCCACCCCGCCCGGTGGCAGCCCGGACATGATCAGCCGACTGCTGGCCGGCGAGCTGGAAAAACAGCTGGGCCAACCCGTCGTGGTGGACAACCGGGCCGGCGGCGGTGGCGGCATCGGCATGACCGCCATTGCCCGGTCGGCACCCGATGGCTACACCATCGGCTACGGCAACGTCAACACCCTGGCCATCAACCGCAGCCTGTTCAAGAAGCTGCCTTATGACGTGAACCGCGACATCGCCCCGGTGGCGCAGTTTTCGTACACCCACAACCTGCTGGTAGTGCGGCCGTCGATGACCGTCAAGAACGTTGAAGAACTGCTGGCCTACATCCGCCAGCAGCCGCCCGGCACCGTGACCGGCGCTTCGCCCGGCGTGGGCACCACCGGCCACATGAGCCTTGCGCTGTTTGAGCAGATGACGGGCGTCAAGCTCAACCACATTCCCTATCAGGGATCGTCTGCCGCCTACCAGGATCTGATCGGTAACCGCATCGACCTGATGTTCGACAACATTGGTCCGCTCTCCACGCATGTCCAGGCCGGTACGCTGCGCGCCTTGGGCTTTACCGGCGAAAAGCGCTCGCCGCTGTTCCCCAACATCCCCACCATGGCCGAGGCAGGCGTCAAGGGCTTCCTGATGAGCGCCTGGGGCGGCATCGTGGCCCCTGCCGGCACGCCCAAGGACATCGTTCAGCGCCTGAACAAGGAAATCAACATCGCCATGAAGAGCAAGACCATGACCGAGGCGTTTGCCAAGATTGGCAACAACATCCCCGAAGGCTCGGTGGAGGACTTCGCCCGCTTCATCCAGGCCGAAACCGACAAGTGGGCGGTGGTGGTCAAGCACACCGGCGCCTCGCTGGACTGACCAGCGGCAGGACACACAGCGCATGAAAATCACCCGCATCGTTGCCCGCCATGTGCGTATGCCGTTCCGGCACGCGTTCTCCACCTCCCGCTGGACGCTCACGCACAAAGACGCCATCGTCATCGAAGCCAGCACGGATGCAGGGCTCACGGGCTGGGGCGAGTGCGTCGCCCTGGCCTACCCGGACTACTGCTACGAAAGCACGGCCATCAATGCCCTGGTGCTGCGCGAGTACCTGATTCCGCTGGTGCTGGGGCGCGAGCTGGCAGACGCGCAAGCGCTGTGGGAGGCCATGTCGCCCGTGGCCGGGCACCGCATTGCCAAGGCCGGGCTGGAATGCGCGTTCTGGGATCTGGACGCACAGGCCCGTGGCCAGTCGCTGAGCCAGCGCCTGGGCGGCACGCGCACGCGGGTGGAAACCGGCGTCTCCGTCAGCGTACACGACACCCCGGATGCGCTGCTACGCACCGTCGAGGGCTATCTGTACGAGGGCTACCAGCGCGTCAAACTGAAAATCAAGCCGGGCAAGGACTTGGCGGAAACCACGCTGATTCGCCGGCACTTTCCCGACCTGAAGCTGCAGGTGGATGGCAACGCCGCCTACACCCTGGAGCACCTCGACCGCCTGGCTGAACTCGACGCCCATGGCCTGCTGCTGATCGAGCAGCCCCTGGGCAACGAGGACATCATCGACCATGTGCAGCTACAGCAGCGCATACAGACGCCGGTGTGCCTGGACGAGAGCATTCTGTCGGCGGACGACGCGCGCAAGGCGCTGTCGATTGGTGCTTGCCGCGTCATCAACATCAAGCCGGGCCGGGTGGGCGGGGTGCGGGAATCTCTGCGCATCCACGACCTGTGCCGCCAGCAAGGCGTGGCGGTATGGATGGGCGGCATGTTTGAAACGGGCATCGGCCGCGCGCTGAATGTGGCGGTGGCCTCGCTGCCCGGCTTTACGCTGCCGGGCGACATTTCGGCCTCGGCGAAGTATTTCGCACAAGACATCGTCGAATCGCCTTTTGTGCTCAACGGCGACAGCACCCTGACGGTGCCCACCGGCCCCGGGCTCGGCATCGCAGTGGACACCCGGCGTCTGGATAAATTCACGGTCGCTACAGAGACCTTCAAAGCCCACGCGGCTGCAGCCTGAAGGGCAGAAGGTCAACCGCGCCAGCCGCGCCGCAGCAGCCACTGGCAGGTGGCGGCTGCGAGCACCAGCGCGGCATAGGTCAGCACCTTGCCGTCGCGGCCCAAAATCCACAGCCCGGCCAGCAGCACGCCACAGCCCACCGCAAAAACAATAGCTGCTTGCGCCCACCAGGCAATGGCTTGAGGCGAATTTCGTATAAAAATGCGACTGACCGGCACCAACACCAAAGCCAGCACGGCCGCAGGCGCGGCGAAATTGAGCAGGTGGTTGAGGGCGGCCAGGAAGTCCATAAAAATGACGTAAATCAAGTGTTCTGCAGTCGGCGTAACCCTGTGCACATAACAATTTTATAATCCAAGCCATGTCTGTCTGGGCCTTGGGCATCAATCACACGACCGCGCCGCTTGATCTGCGCGGTCGTTTTGCGTTTGCGCTGGACCAGATCGCTCCCACGCTGCAGGGCCTGCGCCAGTCGCTGGGCCAGGTCAGCGGGGCCTGCGGTGCCGTGGAGACGGCCATCATTTCCACCTGCAACCGCACCGAGGTGTATTGCGCAGGCGAGCGTCCGGCGCTGGACTGCACCCTGGGCTGGCTGGCCCAGAGCGGCGGCGTCAGCACCGACGTGCTGCGCGAGCATTCCTACATTCTGGAAAACGGCCCCGTGGCGCGCCACGCCTTCCGCGTGGCCAGCGGGCTTGACTCCATGGTGCTGGGCGAAGCCCAGATCCTGGGCCAGATGAAGGACGCCGTACGCGCCGCCGAAAGCGCGGGCGCCCTGGGCTCCACGCTCAACCAGTTGTTCCAGCGCAGCTTTGCCGTGGCCAAAGAGGTGCGCACCAGCACCGAGATCGGCGCGCACAGCATCAGCATGGCCGCCGCCGCCGTGCGCCTGGCCAGCCAGCTGTTCGAAGACCTGGGCCGCACGCGCGTGCTGTTCGTCGGCGCGGGCGAGATGATCGAGCTGTGCGCCACGCACTTTGCCGCGCGCAACCCCAAGCAGATATCAATAGCCAACCGCACGCTCGAGCGCGGCGAGAAGCTCGCCACGCGCTTTGGCGGCTCCGTCATGCGCCTGGCCGACCTGCCCGAGCGCCTGCACGAATTCGACATCGTGGTGAGCTGCACCGCCAGCAGCCTGCCCATTGTGGGCCTGGGCGCCGTGGAGCGCGCACTCAAAAAGCGCCGCCACCGCCCCATGTTCATGGTGGATCTGGCCGTGCCGCGCGACATCGAGCCCGAGGTCAAGCAGCTCGAAGACGTGTACCTCTACACCGTGGACGACCTGGCCAGCGTGGTGCAGACCGCCCAGGCCAACCGCCAGGCCGCCGTAGCGCAGGCCGAGGCCATCATCGACGCGGGCGTGCAGAGCTTCATGCACTGGATGGACCAGCGCCACCCAGAGCACGGCGTGGTGCCGCTGATCCGCCAGATCCAGGACCAGGCCGACGTGTGGCGCACCATCGAACTCGACCGCGCGCGCAAGCGCCTGGCCAAGGGCGAGGACATCGACACCGTGCTCGACGCGCTCTCGCGCGGCCTGGCGCAGAAGATGCTGCACGGCACCCTGGCCGAGCTGCGCGCGGGCGACGCCGAAACGCGTGAACAGACGGCGCGCACCGCCTCGCGCCTGTTCCTGCGCTCGCAGAGCAAGAACAGCCTGTAGCGGCGCTCTCACGGCTCTTCAGGCCCAACAGGCCTCCAGCGCTTTATCCATAAGCGCCATCAGCTACAAAATCAGTAGCAAACCCCTTTTCGGATCGCCATGAAACCCTTTCTCCGCACCCAACTGGAGCGCTTTGCTCGGCGCCTGCAGGAACTCGACTTCCTGCTCTCGCGCGAGGACATCATGGCCGACATGGTGCAGTACCGCGCCATCTCCAAGGAACACGCCGAGGTCACGCAGATCGCTGGTCGCTATGCGCGCTACCTGCAACGCGAGGCCGACCTGGCCGGTGCACGTGACATGCTCACCGACCCCGACATGGCCGAGATGGCGCAGGAGGAGATCGCCGGCTGCGAGGCCGAGCTGGCGCAGCTGGAAGACGAGCTGCAGCGCCTGCTGCTGCCCAAGGACCCCGACGACGCGCGCAACGCCTTCCTCGAAATCCGCGCGGGCACGGGCGGCGATGAATCCGCCCTGTTCGCGGGCGACCTGGCGCGCATGTACACCCGCTACGCCGCCAACGTGGGCTGGAAGGTCGAGGTGGTGAGCGAGAGCCCGTCGGAGCTGGGCGGCTACAAGGAAATCGTGCTGCGCATGATCGGGGACGACGTGTACGGCGCGCTGCGCTTTGAATCGGGCGGCCACCGCGTGCAGCGCGTGCCCGCCACCGAAACACAGGGCCGCATCCACACCAGCGCCTGCACCGTGGCCGTGATGCCCGAACCCGACGAGCAGGAAGCCGTCAAGCTGAACCCGGCAGACCTGCGCATCGACACCTTCCGCGCCAGCGGCGCGGGCGGCCAGCACATCAACAAGACCGATTCCGCCGTGCGCGTGGTGCACCTGCCCACCGGCATCGTGGCCGAGTGCCAGGACGGGCGCAGCCAGCACAGCAACAAGGCCAAGGCGCTGCAGGTGCTGCAGGCGCGCATCCAGGAGAAGGAGCGCAGCGAGCGCGCCGCCAAGGAGGCCGCCGAGCGCAAGGGCCTGATCGGCAGCGGCGACCGCAGCGACCGCATCCGCACCTACAACTTCCCGCAGGGGCGGCTCACGGACCACCGCATCAACCTCACGCTGTACAAGCTGCTCACCATCATGGAAGGCGACCTGGGCGAGGTGCTGCAGGCCCTGCGCCACGCCCGCGAGGCCGAACAACTGGCCGAGCTGGAGCGGGAAATCAACCACTGAGCCCTTCCGCCCCCGAATAGCAGCCCCAGAAATGCCATGGCACGGTGGCGGTGCTGCCTCCACCGATTCCGCCACCCTCCGCATGGCCTTCCTTCTGTGATGGAGGCTTGGGCGCCATGCGCGGATGCACCGCAATCCGTCTTTTTCAGCCATCGTCCCGGGCAGCTTGTCCGGGCCCAGCCTCGGGCGGGCGATGCTCGGTTCCCTTTTCTCACGCCTGCAGCCACAAGACCCGGATCGCCCTGCCCCCATTCACACGGCAGCTCATGCGGTCACGCCATTGACATGACAGGCACCCGCAAGGAGTGACAATCAGCGCCATGGAATGGGATTACATCAACCCTTTTACGCTGCCCGTCACGCCGCAAGCGGCAGACATCGACGCCTACCAGCACACCAACAACGCGGTGTACGTGCAGTGGTGCGAAAAAGTTGGCTGGGCACACTCCGAGGCCATGGGCCTGCGCATGGCCGACTACCAACGGCTGGACCGGGCCATGGTGATCCGCCACGGCGAGTACGACTACCTTCTGCCATCGGTGCTCGGCGATGCGCTCACCCTGGGCACGTGGATTGTGGCCAGCGACGGAAAGCTGACCATGGAGCGGCGCTTCCAGCTGATCCGCCAGCACGACGGCGCCACCCTTCTGCGCGGCCGCTGGCATCTAGTCTGCATCGAACTGAGCAGTGGCAAGCCCCGCCGGATGCCACCAGAGTTCTGCCACACCTATCTGCCCGCCATGGTCCGCTCCTGATCCGGCAAGCGGGCTACCGCGTGGTGGAGCGGCGTGAAAACAACAAGCCAAAAAAACAAAAAACCCTTGCAAATCAATGATTTACAAGGGTTTTGTGCTTTGGCGGAGAGGGTGGGATTCGAACCCACGGTGATGTTGCCACCACGCCTGATTTCGAGTCAGGTACATTCGACCACTCTGCCACCTCTCCTGTGTGTCGAAGCCTGCGATTCTAGCAGGAATTTGAGGGCCCCCGAAGAGCCCAACCAGAGGGAACGCCGTTCGCCCGCGCCCGACAGGATTTGCCGACCCGGGGGCCAGTGGTTTTCACGCCACTTTCACAATTCGCACGTCCAATGGCGGAACGGCGGGCACCATGCGCCCGCTCCGTCCTGGCGTCAGCGCACCGGAATTCAGCGTGCCAGCACCATCGACACCCTTCGTCCTCCCGCAATAACAAGAACCATCCGCATGCGCCCTTTTCTTGCCGCACTGGCCTTTCTGCTGACCGCCCTGGGCAGCGCGAACGCAACCGCCCAAAACACCACCGGTGCCGGCTCCTCCGCCGCGGCCCCCATTTACCGCAGCTGGGCCAAGGCATACACCCGAGCGACGGGCGCCACCATTGAATACGATCCCGTGGGGTCGTCGGGCGGTGTCAAGAAGATTCGCCAGAACGAGGTGGGTTTCGGGGCCTCCGATGTGGCGCTCTCCGTCAAGGAACTCACGGAAAGCGGCCTGGCAACCTTTCCCGTGGCCATCACGGGCATCGCGCCGGTATTCCACCTGCCCAAGGTGACCGATGGTCAATTGCGTCTGTCCGGCGAGGTGCTGGCCCGTGTTTTCATGGGCGAAATCGGCCGCTGGAATGCGCCGGAAATCGCGGCGCTCAACCCCGGGCGGGCACTGCCCGACGAGCCCATCAAAGTCATCGTGCGCTCGGACGGCTCCGGCACCACCTACAACTTTTCTGATTACCTCGGCAAGATTTCCACCCAATGGAAGGCCGCCCACGGCGCAAAGACCAGCATCCAGTGGCCCCAGGGCTTCATCGGTGCCAAGGGCAGCAGCGGCGTGGCCAAGGCCGTGAAGGACACCCCCTACTCCATTGCCTATATCGACTACGGCTATGTGAAGGAACACGGCCTGTCCGCCGCCCAGATGAAGAATGCCGAGGGCGAATTCGTCCGCCCCTCGGTCGGTGCCTTCCGTGTGGCCCTGTTCCACAGCGAATGGGCGGCGACCGGCGCCTACTCGGAGACACTGACCCACAAACCCGGCAAGGGTGCGTGGCCCATCACCATGGGCACCTTCATCCTCGTCCCCAAGGTGGCCCAGAACCCCGAGCGGACACTGGCGGCGCTGCGCTTCTTTGCCTGGGCCTTTGTCAATGGCGATGCGCTCGTGCAGGAAAACAACTTCGTGCGCCTGCCCGACCATGTGCAGGCCGCCGCCTTCAAGACCATGGCCTCGGTCAGGGACCGGTCGGGCGCCCCCATCGGCATGACGGCCCTGCCCTGACCGGCGATCAGTCGGCCACGATGCGCCTCTCGGTGGCGATCTTGCGGTAGACCGCGTTCTCCACCGCGATCTCGCGGGCGAACTCCTCGGGGCGGTTGCCGATCACACGCGAGCCCGTGTCTTCGATCTGGCGGCGCACCTCGGGGGTTGCCAGTGCGCGCTGCACGGCCGCATGCACGCGCGCCACGACCTCGGGCGGCAGGTTTTTGGGACCCACGATGCCATAGAACGCGCTGCGGTTGACCTCCTCCAGCCCCAGCTCCCGGAAGGTGGGCACCTGGGGCAGCTGCGGCAGGCGCTCGGGCGCGGCCACCGCCAGCGCCACGAGGCGGCCGGCCTTGATGAAGGGCAGCGCGGAGGGCAGGTTGTCGAAAACAATGGGAATCTGGCCCGCCACGGCGTCGTTCAGGGCGGGGCTCGACCCCCGGTAGGGCACATGCGTGAGCGCCAGCCCCACGCGGCTCGCCATCAGCTCCGTGAGCATGTGCCCGATGGAGCCCGTACCCGCCGTGCCGTAGGCGTGCATGCGCGGGTTCTTCTTCACTTCGTCCACGAAGGCGGCAAAGGTTTGCGCCTTGAAGCCGGGGTGCACGGCCAGTACGTTGGGCGTGGCGGCAATGTTGATGATGGGCGTGAAATCGGTCAGCGGGTTGTAGGGCAGGCGCGCGTTGATGGCCGGGTTGGCGGCCGTGGTGGACACCGTGGCCACGCCGAGCGTGTAGCCGTCCGGCTGGGCACGGGATGCCTCGTGCGCGCCGATGGATCCACCGCCCCCGCCCTTGTTGTCCACCACGAGCGGCTGTCCCAGGGCCTCGCCCACGCGCGGCGCGATGGCTCGCGCCACGATGTCCGTGGTGCCACCCGCGGCGAAGGGCACGATGAGGCGCACCGACCGCACCGGAAATGCCTCGGCGGCGGTGGCCGCGCCCGACGCAAAGATCAGGCCACACAACAGGGAGAACGCGCCACGGCGCGAAGAATAGGCAGGCATGAGAGAGGTCTCCTGGGTTGAAATAGAAGGGTGAAGATGCCCGGCGCTCAGCCGTGCCGGCGCACGAGGTGCTGGGGGCCGAGTTCGCCGCAGCCGGTGGCGCCCAGCATGGCGAGGTTGCGGTCCACCTCGTCGCGCAGCAGGGTGATCGCATGAAGCACGCCGGCCTCGCCGGCCACGGCGGCGGCGTAGTTGAACGGGCGACCCAGCAGGACCATGCGCGCGCCCAGCGCGATGGCCTTGAGCACATCGGAGCCGCGCCGAAAGCCACCGTCGATCAGCACGGGGTAATCCGGCCCCACGGCGGCGACCACGGCCTCCAGCACATGCATGGGCGAAGCGGCCCCATCGAGCTGGCGCCCGCCATGGTTGGACAGCACCACGCCGTCCGCCCCCAGGCGCTGTGCCTGCAGCGCGTCTTCCACGCTCAGAAGGCCCTTGATGACGAGCGGCCCCTTCCAGCGGCGGCGGATGGCCTCGATGTGGCGCCAGCTCAGATGGTCGCGCGCCGAAAAATCGCGCAGCACACTGGAGGACACGATGGGCGCGCCGCGCGTGGCAAACGAGTTCTCGAAATGCGGCATGCCATGGCACAGCAGCGTGCGCAGAAAGGTGCCCGCCACCCAGCGCGGCCGCACCAGGCCGTCCCACGCCAGGCGCAGGCCGGGCTTGAGCGGCGTGGAAAAACCCGTGCGGATGTTGTTCTCGCGGTTCGCCGAAATCGGGATGTCCACCGTGACGACGAGCGTGCGAAAGCCGGCGCGCTCCACGCGGTCGACCAGGGCGTCGATACGAGCCTGGTCGCCGGGCAGGTAGGCCTGGAACCAGGTGCCCGGGCTGTCCCGGGCCACGTCTTCCATCGGGATCAGCGAGGTGCCGCTCATCACCGAGGCGATGCCCATGCGCCAGGCCGCGCGCGCCAGCACAAGGTCGCCCCGGTAGGTCGAAAGCGCGTTGATGCCCATGGGGGCGATGCCGAACGGGCTGGCGTAGCGCTCACCAAAAAGCTCCACGGCCTGCGAGCGCTGCGACACATCGCGCAGCACCCGCGTGACGAAGCCATAGCCGTCGAACACGCTGCGGTTGTCGCGCAGCGAGGCGTTGTCCTCGGCCGCGCCCGCAATGTAGCCGTAGATGGGGCGGGGCAGGCGCTGGCGTGCGGCCTCCTCGAAGTCGTGCAGCGACAGCATGCGGCGCAGCACGGCGGGCGGGCGTGGCGCGGCGTCCTGAGCGGGTGCCGGCATGGCCGCCGGAGCGGCATGAATAGATGCAGTGGAGGTGGCCATGGTGGAAACGTTCATTGCGTTCAGAAACCGGGTGCCACTGTAGGCCTCGAACTAATTGCATGAAAGCGAAATATTTAGAATGAACACGTTCGCTTTTAATCAAACACCACTTCACCCAGATCCATGCCCACGCCCTCGATCAAGCAGCTCGAAGCCTTCTGGTGGGCCGCCACCTGCGCCAACTTCGCCACGGCGGCCGAGCGCGTGCACCTGTCGGTGTCATCGCTGTCCAAGCGCATCACCGAGCTGGAGTCCGTGCTGGGCCAGCCCCTGTTCGACCGCAGCGGCCACCGCGCCCAGCTCACCGAGGCCGGCGAGCGCCTGCTGCCCGCCGCGCTCACGGTGCTCAACGCCGTGGCGGCGCTCGGCCATGCGCTCAATGCGCGTGCCGAACTCACGGGCCATTGCCGCTTTGGCGTGGGCGATCTTTCCGCGCTCACCTGGCTGCCCGCCTTCGTGGCGGCGGCGCGGCGCCAGCACCCGCACCTGGCGCTGGAGCCCTGCGTGGACGTGGGCGGCGTGCTGGAGCAGCGCCTGGCGGACGGCGAGCTGGATTTCGCGGTGATCGCCGGGCGCTCGTCGCGCCAGACCCTGCTCTCGCACCCCGTGGGCGCCGCGCGCTTTGCCTGGGCCATCGCGCCAGGCACGCCCGGCGCGGGGCGCCTGGGCGTTGGCAAACTGCTGCGGCGCCATCCGCTGGTCACATTGCCGCCGGGCGCGGGCACCACGCGGCTGCTGGACGACTGGCTGCTGGCCCACCGCGTCACGGTGCACGAACGCATCCTGTGCAACAGCTGGGGGGCCGTCGCGGGCATGCTGCGTGCGCAAGTGGGCCTGGGTTTTTTGCCGGCGGCCTGGGTGGGCACGCTCGGCCTGCAGGCCGTGGGCGCGCGTGCGCCCCTTGCGCCGCTGCACTACACCTTCCAGTGGCGGCATGGGGACACACGGGCGCTGATCCCCGCCCTGCAGCGCCTGGCGCAGGCGCATGTGGACTTCTCGGCGCCGCCCGGGCTGGCTGCCGTTTAGGTCATTGCCAGGCACACGCCCAAGAAAAACGGGCCGCAAGGGCCCGTCGTGGCTGGCATGGCGCCAGCGGGGGAGCGCGTGGAACGGCGCTCAGGGCTGAAGTAGCGCCACGCCGCCCATGTAGGGGCGGAGAACGGCCGGAACCTCGACGGTTCCGTCCGCACGCTGATAGTTTTCCAGCACGGCTACCAGCGTACGACCCACGGCCAGGCCCGAACCGTTCAAGGTGTGCACGAGTTCGTTCTTGCCCTGTGCGTTCTTGAAGCGGGCCTGCAGGCGGCGCGCCTGGAAAGCTTCGCAGTTGCTCACCGAGCTGATTTCGCGGTAAGTGTTCTGCGCAGGCAGCCACACCTCCAGGTCGTAGGTCTTGGCTGCGCCAAAGCCCATGTCGCCGGTGCACAGGGCCATCACGCGGTAAGGCAAGCCCAGTTGCTGCAGCACGGTCTCGGCGTGGCGGGTCATTTCCTCCAGCGCCTCGTAGCTCTTGTCGGGGTGCACGATTTGCACCATTTCGACCTTGTCGAACTGGTGCTGGCGGATCATGCCGCGCGTGTCGCGACCATAGCTGCCGGCCTCGGAGCGGAAGCACGGCGTGTGTGCGGTCAGCTTGATCGGCAGTTCGGATTCCTGCACCACCACGTCGCGCACGAAGTTGGTGAGTGGCACTTCGCTGGTGGGGATGAGGTAGAGCGCGGCGTTGTCGGGCACGGGCTCACCGTCCTGGCCACCCTTCTTGGCGGCGAACAGGTCGCCCTCGAACTTGGGCAACTGGCCCGTGCCCTTGAGCGAATCGGCGTTCACGGCGTAGGGCACGTAGCACTCGGTGTATCCGTGCTGCTGGGTCTGCAGGTCCAGCATGAACTGGCTGAGCGCGCGGTGCAGGCGGGCAATGGGGCCCGTCATCACGGTAAAGCGCGAGCCCGAAAGCTTGACGCCCATGTCAAAGTCCAGCCCCAGCGGTGTGCCCACGTCCACATGGTCCTTCGCCTCGAAATCAAAAGCGCGCGGCTGGCCCCAGCGGCACACTTCCACGTTCCCGCCCTCATCCGCACCCACCGGCACGCTTTCATGCGGCAGGTTGGGCACGGCCAGGAGCAGGGTTTGCAGCTCGGCCTGGATCTGGTCCAGCCGGGCGGCGGATTGCTCGAGCTCGACCTTGGACGCAGCCACCTGGGCCTTGGCGGCCTCGGCGCCGTCCTTGTCGCCCTTGCCCATGAGCATGCCGATCTGCTTGGAGAGCTGGTTGCGCTGGGCTTGCAGCTCCTCGGTGCGGGTCTGCAGGGTCTTGCGCTCGGATTCCAGGGCCTGGAACGCTTGCACGTTCAGAAAGGCCTGGGGATTTTTGCGGGTTTCCAGGCGCGCAATGACGCTCGCCAGGTCTTTACGGAGAAGAAGGATGTCAAGCATGCTGCGATTTTAGAACCTGCCCGCACCTTGCCCATTGAAGCATGGACGCCCAGTGCCGATAACATGTCCACCACAGCCCCGTCCAGGGGCGGCAGGAGGCAGCCATGTTTTTTGTGTTCGGCCCCTCAGGGCAGATGTATCGGGGTGGCCCTGAAAACCTCACGCACATTTCTCCGGTACGGCGGGTGTCACGCCCGCAGGCCCTGCACACCCGGAGCCTGGAGACGCCCGCCTTCGGCCTGGAGACGCCGCAGCCCACGCCCACCACGGTGCAAGGTAGCGTCACCCCGCGCAGCCACGATGCAGTGAACGCCTATGTGAAGACCGAGCAGGGCCCTGCACAAACTCGCCAGCCGCTGGCGCACGTGCGTGACGTGATGACGCCCAGTGCACTGACCGTGCGCCCTGAGGCAGTGGTCAACCACGCCTGGCAGACACTGGCCGAGTACCGGGTGGCCCAGGCTCCGGTGGTGGATGCGCAAGGGCGGGTGATCGGCCTGCTGTTGCGCGCCGACATGGCACCGCTGGAACTGCTGCCCGAGCCCGGGCACATTCAGCAGGCCATTGCACTGGCGCGCCGGCGGGTCGAAGAGGTGATGGTGAGCCCGGTGCCCACGGTGTCGGCCGACACCGACCTGCGCCGCGTGGCCACGGTGCTGCTGGACACCGGTCTGCCAGGCCTGCCGGTGACCGACGACTACGGCATGCCGGTGGGGTTCATCTCGCGCACCGACATCCTGCGCGCCGTAGCGGCAGACCCGCCCCTGGACCTGTGGAGCTGATGGAGGTTGCTTCTTTCAACGGGATGGCGCCCAGGCGAGCACCGTTCACGTGGCACCCTTCAAATTTTCATTTAAAAAGGAGCCGACCGCACGTTTTATAAGCAATCATAGCTATCAAATAGATAGCAATCAGCAGACCTTACCGCTCACTCACCTTCGTCCGCTGCCTGCCCTGCTCCGTCGAGCTTGAGGCCCTTGGGCAGCGGGAACTTGATGGTTTCCTCGATGCCGCTCAACTTGCGCACCGACACGGCACCCAGCGCCTTGATGCGGTCAATCACTTCGCGCACCAGGATCTCGGGGGCCGAGGCGCCCGCCGTGAGACCCACGCGCGCGATGCCGTCGAACCACTCGGGGCGCAGTTCGGCGGCACTATCGACCATGTAGCTGGTGGTGCCCAGGCGCTGGGCCAGTTCGCGCAGGCGGTTGCTGTTGGAACTGGTCGGGCTGCCCACCACGATGACCAGATCGACCTGCGGGCTCAGGAGCTTGACGGCGTCCTGGCGGTTCTGCGTGGCGTAGCAGATGTCCTGCTGCTTGGGCTCGCGCACCGTCGGGAAACGCGCTAGCACGGCGGCCGTGATCTCGGCGGCGTCGTCCACACTCAAGGTGGTCTGCGTCACCACGGCGAGCTTGGCGGTCTGCGCGGGCTGCACGCGCGCCACATCCGCCACGTCTTCCACCAGGTGGATGCCGCCGTCGAGCTGGCCCAGCGTGCCCTCCACCTCGGGGTGACCCTTGTGGCCGATCATGATGAACTCGTAGCCCTCTTGCGCGAGCTTGGCCACCTCGACATGCACCTTGGTGACCAGGGGGCAGGTGGCATCGAAGACGTGGAACCCGCGTGCACGGGCTTCGTTCTGCACAGCCCGGCTCACGCCGTGGGCGCTGAAGATCAGCGTGGCGCCGGGCGGCACATCGGACAGCTCCTCGATGAAGATCGCGCCCTTGGCCTTGAGGTCGTTCACCACGTAGGTGTTGTGCACGATCTCGTGGCGAACGTAGATCGGGGCGCCGAACTTGGTCAGCGCACGCTCGACGATCTCGATGGCCCGATCCACCCCCGCGCAGAACCCACGCGGCTCGGCCAGAAGCACCTCCTGCGGGTGGTTCATAGCACCCCTATGACGTACACCTCAAAGGTGACGGGTTGGCCTGCCAGCGGGTGGTTGAAGTCGATCAACAGCGCATCCGGGCTGTCGGCATTGCCCACCTGCAGCACCACACCGGCGTAGGTGCTCATGCCGTCGGGTGTGGCAAATTCCACCACCTCGCCCACGTGGTATTGCTCGTCGGGGTCGCCCAGCTCGTTGAGCAGCTTGCGTGCCACCCACTGCTGCATCTCGGGGTTGCGCTCGCCAAAGGCCTCGCCCTGGGCCAGCTCGAACGTGGTGCGCGTGCCCTCTGCCAGGCCCAGCAGCCGCTGCTCCAGCGCGGGCGAGAGCTCGCTGTTGCCCAGCGTCAGCGTGGCGGGTTTGTCTTCAAAAGTGTTGATGACGTCGCCCGCAGGGCCCGCCAGACGGTAATGCAGGGTCAGGAAAGAACCCGGTTGAACAGTTGCCATGAGTGCCTCGATAAACTGGCGACATTTTACGGTTGGCCCTTGCAGGGGCCCCTGCCATGTCCCTCAAAGACCTTCCCACCGACGCGCAGCCGCGCGAAAAGCTACTGGCACGCGGCCCCGCGGCACTGTCCGATGCCGAACTGCTGGCCATCCTGCTGCGCACCGGCATTGTGGGCAAGGGCGTGCTGCAACTGGCGCAGGAGCTGCTGGACCCACCTGTCCGCAATGCACTCCCCGGCCAGCCCGCAGGCGGCTTTGGCGGCATTGCCGGGCTGCTGCACACCAGCGCGTCCGATCTGGAGCGCATCAAGGGCCTGGGCCCGGCCAAGCGCGCCGAGCTGGTGGCCGTGCTCGAACTCGCGCGCCGCGCCCTGGCCCAGCAAATGACCGAGCGCCCGGTGTTTGACTCGGCAGACGCCGTCAAGCACTACCTGCAACTGCACCTGGCCGCCAAGGGGCACGAAGTGTTTGCCGTGCTCTTTCTCGACAGTCAGCACCGCCTGCAGACCATGGAAGAGCTGTTTCGCGGCACGCTCACGCAGACCAGCGTGTACCCGCGCGAGGTGGTGCTGCGCGCCCTGCACCACCAGGCCGCCGCCGTGGTGCTGGCGCACAACCACCCCAGCGGCAGCGTGCAACCCAGCCGCGCCGACGAAGCGCTCACACAGACCCTCAAAGCCGCGTTGGCGCTGGTGGACGTGCGCGTGCTCGACCATGTGATCGTCGCCCAGGGGCAGGCCCTGTCGATGGCCGAGAAAGGGCTGGTCTAGTGAGCCTGCCCGGCCACACCGCCCTGCGCCTGGCGCTGGAGCGCGCCCGCGCGCCCAAGGCAGCACCGGCACCGCCCGCCACGACCGCCCGGGAGAAAACAAGCCAGCCGCCCACCGAACACCCCCGGCCCGCCCCTGCCCCGCGCCCGCCCCGGCCCAGCCCGGCCGCCGCCGCCACCCCGGCGCCACGCCAGCCCCGCCGCAGCAGCGCCCCCGCGCCGCGCCGCGCCAGCCTGCGCATCACCGACCTGCAGGACCTGGCCACCGTGGCCCGCCACCTGCGCGAGGCAAAAGCCCGCCAGGAGGCCGAAGACAAAGCCCGCCGCGAAGCCGCCGCGCGCCGCGAGGCCGAGCGCCATCAGTTCAGCCACGCCGTGGGCCCCGTCACCCGGCTGCGTGACCGCAACCTCGCCCGCCTGCGCCGCCCCCTGCCCCCGCCCCTGCCGGTGCAGCACACACTGGACGAACAGCGCGTGCTGCTCGAATCGATCAGCGACGACTTCGACGTGAGCACCCTGCTCGACACCGACGATCAACTGAGTTTTCGCCGCCCCGGTATCGGCGTGGAGATCACGCGCCGCCTGCGCGCCGGGCACTGGAGCATCCAGCGCCAACTCGACCTGCACGGCCTGCGCGTCGATGAAGCCCGCGCAGCGCTGGGCACCTTCATCCGCACCGCGCACAAGAACGGCATCCGCTGCGTGCGCGTGGTGCACGGCAAGGGCCTGGGCTCCCCCGGCAAAAGCCCCGTGCTCAAAAGCCGCGTGCAGCGCTGGCTGGTGCAAAAGCACGAAGTGCTGGCCTTTGTGCAGGCGCGGCCGGTGGATGGCGGCGCGGGGGCCCTGCTGGTGCTGTTGCAGCCGGCGGGGGTGCGATATGCATGAAATATGGCTACAGCGCTTATGCAGCAAGCGCTGAAAGCTATTGTTTTTGAACTGATTTTGCAAAGTACCGGCTGTCCATGGTGGCACGCCAGGCCTGGTCAAAGACCAGATCGCACTGCACCGCGCACTGGCCGCCCTCTTCCAGCGCCAGCTCCCCCACACTCTGAAATCGCTGGTCACTAAAGGCCTGCGTCAACCGCTCCAGCAGCGCCTGCTTGTAGAGCGTGTCGGCATTGCCTTCCAGATGCATCCCCTTGGTCTCCAGCAGCACCACACGCGCCTGGTTGCCCTGCGGGTGGTAGCCAAACACAAAATCGGGATACACCTTGTGCCGCCGCCAGCCCTGCAGGCCGTACTGCGTGCGTGCCACGTTGCGGTGCCACCAGCGCAGCGCGGGCTGCTCGTCCAGGTAGCCTGCAAACAGCGCTTCGAATGCATTGATATCGGGCGTGTGCAACGCAGGTGCCAGCAGGCTTTTCTCCATGTCGGCGTCGTCGCTGGCGCGGCGCAGCTTTTTGGGCTTGCCCACCACATCCAGCACCATCTCGTGGGGTAGTTCGTAGTCCTGCCGATCCGCACGCAGGCAAAACTCGATGCGCCCCTGCTGCACCAGATGGTCAAAAACCTCCTGCGCCAGGCGGTCGCGCTCGCGCTCCAGGTCCTTGCGCAGTTGCTCCACCAGCGATGCACTGCTGGCCCCCACCGCACGCGCGTGCCACTGCATCTGCAGGCGCGAGAGCACCGCGTCCACCCAGCCCCACAGCAGCCACGGGTTGGGGGCAATGTCCAGCAGCGCACGCACCATGCCTGCAGGGTCCAGCGGGGCCGCACCCTCCTCCAGCGCCTGGCGTGCGGGCGAAAAGCCGTCGTCCAGCACCCGCAAATCCACCACCACCCGGCCGCCGCCCCCACCATCGGGCATGGCACCGGGCTTCCAGCCCTGCGCCAGCGCCTGCGCATTGACCTGATCCCACGGCAACCGTGCCAGCACATCGCTGTCGTATTCCAGCGGCCGACGTGCACCGCCAGGCTCGGCCCAGGTCACGGTGGGGATGAAGATGCGCAGCTTTTCCAGCCCCGCGCGGCGCTGCAAGGCCACCGGCTGTGGCGCGGCGGAGTCGCTGGCGCCGCCATCGCTGCGCACGCTGATGGCCAAATCGCCCATTCCCTCGGTCTCCAGCGACTGCTTGATCGCCTTGACCACCTCGCCCGTACCCGCGTCATGGCAGAACACATAGCAGGCGTCCAGTGCCTCGCGCCCCGTCTTGCACACCTGCGGCAGGCGCAGGATGCGCCCCACCAGCTGCGTCATCGCGCGCTTGCCCTTGCTGGCGGCCAGGGCGCACAGCACATAGGCAAAGGGGCAGTCCCAGCCTTCTTGCAGCGCCTGCTTGGTGATGATCACGCGCACCTGACTGGTGGGCGAGAGCAGCTCTTCATCGCCAATTTCGTCCTTCTCGCTGGTTTTTTCGCGGATGTTGGCGTCTGAAAAACCCAGCTGCGCCAGAAACGCGCGCGCATCCTGCGCATGGATATAGCCCGCATCCACCTGGTCTTTGCCCGTGCGCTCCACCTGCACCAGCATGATGGGGCGGATGTAGCGCCCCGTCTCGCCCTCCAGCAGGCGCGCTTCACGCTCCAGCGCATCGAGCTGGCGTGCGCTTTCTGCCAGGCAGCTTTGCCAATCCATCCAGCGGCGCACATCCACATGAATCGGAAGCTTGATCATCTGCGCCGCGTCCAGGTCGGTGCCGCGCACATCCACCAGAATGTTGGAGCCACTGGCGCCCGCCGCCTTGGGGTCGCCCACGCGCGGCGTGGCCGATAGCTCCAGCATGAAGCAGGGGTTGAAGCCGTCAATGGTCTGCAGCGCCGTTTCGGTGTATCCGTGGTGGCCCTCATCGATGACCACCATGGGCCGCACCAGGCGCATCACGTTGCCCAGCGAGCTTTTGACGATGCTGCCCTTTTGCGCGCGCACCTCATCCGCGCTGGCCCAGGGGCTGCCGTAGGCGTCGAGGTTGGGCACCGCCTGCAGCAGTTGCCAGTGCGCCTCGATATCGTCCTCGCGCGGCACAAAGCCCAGCACGTTGCCCCGGTCGCGGAAGAAACGCAGCGTTTCCTTATTTTGTTTCGCTGCTGCGGCCAGCATGAGCAGCATCACGCACAAGTGGCTTTCCACGTCCAGGCGGGTGAGCGGGTCGCTTTTTTCCAGAATCTTGACCTTGCCCGCGCCCGCCACGCTGAGCATCTGGTGGTAGGGGTGGTCGCGGTTTTTCAGCGTTTTGAGCGTCTGGCGGTAAATGGCCTCATTGGGCACCACCCACAGCACCAGGCCTTTGTCGCGCTGCAAAAAGCCGTTGAACACCTTGCCCACGCTGGCGGCGGCCAGCAGGGTTTTGCCGCCGCCCGTGGGCACCTTGAGGCAAATGTTGGGGATGGCGCGGCCCGCGCCGTCCCAGCGGCTGGAATGCGGCAGCGCGGCAAAGGCGGGCGGCAGCGCGTTGGCTTTGCGCAGCGCATCCCAGGCGTGGCGCGGGTAGTCGGCGGCGGTGCGCAGCGAATCCTGCATGCTCTCCATGGCCTTGAACTGCGTCATGGCCGCCACTGCGGCATCGGACTCCTGCTTGCGCACGCGCAACTCGGAGACAAAGGCATCGAGCTTTTGCAGCGACTCGTCTTGGAACTGCTTCAAATCGGTGGCGCCCAGCGTGCGCGGCAGCGACACCGCGCCGCGCCGGGGCTCCCAGAATAGCTGGCGGTCGCGTGCTATCTGCTGGCGAAAGCCATCCTCCAGCGGGTCTTGCCAGCGCACCATGTCCACGCGGTAGAGCAGGCCCAGCGCCTCGACCTGCCCGGCCAGGCGCGAAAAATCGGCCGCATCCGGCATGTCCAGCACCAGATCGATATCCGACGCCGGGCGAAAGTCGCCGCGCGCGCGCGAACCAAACACCCACACCCGCCGCAGCCCAGCGGCGCCGTCCCACAGCGCCAGCAGCTTGGCTAGCTGCTCGGGGGCCACGCCGCTGGCTTGGCGCACCGCCTGCGGGGTGGGTTCAGCCAGCACGCTCATGGCACGCGGCGCGCCATCTCGGCGGCAAAACGCTCGAAGGCCCCCAGGCCGTGGGCACGCACAAAGGCGGCAATTTCCACCGCCTTGGCTTCGTTGTATTCATGGCTGGTGTCGTTGCGATACTGGCGCATACGATCCCACAGCGCGGGGTCGTCGATCAGCAAGGACTCGAATGCCACAGGCAGCACATCCCAGGCCTTGGGCGCCACGCGCTCGCCCTTGTCCACCAGAAAGCGAAACATGGTTTTCCAGGCCATCTCGAACGTGATCTCAAAACGCTTGACGATGGAGTCGCGCACAAAACTGCTCTCGGGCTCGGCCAGGGCCTCCTGCAAGCGCGCCAGGGCCTGCTCAAAATAGCCACGCTGCTGCGCCAGTCGTTCGACTTTTTCACCCACCATCACAGGCTCCTGAACAAGGCAAACGGCAGCGCCGCAAACTCGATGCCGTGCTCGCGCAACTGCGCATTGCTCAAATACTTGGCGGGCGCAAACACGAGGTGGCGCTTGGGCGCGCCCTGCCCCTCGTGGCGCGCATATCCCCACTCGGCCATGGCCTGCGCACGCGACAGGGTCAGCGCCGCGTCGGCCGACTTCAAAAACGCCAGGTCGGGGCGGTAGACCAGCCAGACATGCGCGTCCTGCGCCTCGCTCAGGTAAAACGCGGGCGCATCGGGCGGTGGCGCCTGCAGCGTGCCGCCGGTGGCTGTGTGCAGCAGCCAGGCGCCCAGCGCCTCGAAGCTGGGCAGGTCTTGCCCCGAGAGCAGCTTTTCAATGCTCAGCGGCTCGCCCAGCGTGCAGTAGGTGAACTCGCCGCCCAGGCCGTCGGCCATTTGCGAGATGCGCTTTTCGCCCTCCACGCGCAGCACCCCGTCTTTCAGCTCGACGTTGATCTTGTCAAAGCGCTTTTTGCGCCCGGGTGTGTTGGTGGTGGGCGCCGTGGCGGCCTCGCCCAGCACCATTTGGGCGCCATCTTCCGCGCCAAAGCCTTCGGCGACCTTGATGGCCTCGACCTTGGCCAGCCATTGCTCGGCTTTTCTGAACTGGGTGAAGTTGATTTTTTCTTCCAGCAAAGTCTCGCGCTGCGTGCCCTGCCAGGCGTAGCCGCGAATGGCGCGGCGCACGCGCTCAGCGGTCAGGCGGTCGGCGTAGTCCTCGCCTTCGACCAGGATGAATTTGCGCTGGCCGTTGTCACGCGCGTTGGCTTTGAGCACGGCGTGGGCCGTGGTGCCGCTGCCGGCAAAGCTGTCGAGGATGATTGAGTTCTTGTTGCTAGCCAAATCCAGTATTCGCGAAATTAGTCTCGTGGGCTTGGGATAGTCGAATGCATTGCTAGGGCCAAGTATTTCTAGAATTTCTTTTTTGGCCTCTTGGTTGTGGCCGACCTCTTCATTGGTCCACCACGTCCAACTGCTGACGCCTTCACTTTGATTAAGGTAAGTTTTTACCCGAGGGCGGGCATTTCCCGATGCACCAAACCAGATACGCCCTTCCAACTTCAAACGCAAAAATTCTGGTTCTAAAGTTGACCATGCACGTCCCGGAGGGGGTGAAACCCACTCCCCGTTAGGGAGTTCGATACGGTACTGCTGATCCTTCCGCTTTGTCGGGTCAGGGTTTTGTGCTGTGAGATCGGTCGAAGTCCAAGGCCCATTGGGGTCATTGTCTGGATTCGCAAACTCCTCTACTTGTTCCAGCGACCGTGCAAGCTTGGACAGCAGTAGCTCACTTTTCTGCTTCGCAAAAACCAGCATATGGTCATGTGCCGCTCCAAGCTTCTTGCGCGACTCGGGAGACGTCCGCTTTTGCCACACAACATTTGCCACAAAGTTGTCCGCCCCAAAAATCTCATCCAGCACCATCCGCGCCCGGTGCACCTCGTTGTCATCCAGCGTGATCCAGATGCTGCCGGTCTCGCTCATCAGCTCCCGCAGCAGCACCAGGCGCGGCCACATCATGCACAGCCATTTGTCGTGGCGCAGCATGTCGTCCCCATCCACGGGGTTGGTGGACAGCCACTCTTTCATGATGGGCGAGTTCACGCCGTCGCTGTAGCACCAGCCTTCGTTGCCGGTGTTGTAGGGCGGGTCAATGAACACCAAATCCACGCGGCCCGCGTAGCGCGGCAGCAGGGCCTTCAAGGCGTGCAGGTTGTCGCCGTGGATGACCAGGTTGCTGTTCAGGTCGCCCGGACCGATGCCTTTGGCAGCGTCCACCACCAACGGCCGGTAGGGCACGGTGAGGTGGTGGTTGTAGACGTACTCTTTGCCTTTGAAGACGATTTCGGGCATGGCGGAATGGGTGGGCGGTCAGGGGTAAGGCTGCCATTATCGGCGGGCTCGAATATTTACGTCATTTTTGGCTCAAGCGCTTACGCAGCAAACGCTGACAGCTATTGTTTTTGATGCATTAAAGGCGCGAAAACGGGTCCACCAGCGATGCCAGCGAGACTGCGCCCGGCTCCATGGTCGCCGCGCGGCGGGTGGGGTCGGGGGCCTCGTTCACGGGGGTCAGTGGCAGCGGCGGCATGGTGCGGCCATAGATGCGCTGCACGCGTTCGTCCAGCGTGGGGTGGCTGTCAAGCCAGCGCGCCAGCCGGTGCATGCCTTGCGCATCGACCAGCAGCATGTGTTGCACGGACGGGTGCGCCAGGCCGGTGTGGCCGCGCGCCTCGTACCCGGCAGGTGTGGCGCGGCGCTGCGCCATCACCTTGCGCAGCACGCCGCCCAGGCCATCCTTGCTGCGCGTCCATTGCACGGCGCGGGCGTCGGCCAGGTGTTCGCGCTGGCGCGAGACGGCGGCCTTGAGCATGCGGCCCGTGAGCCAGCCAGCCAACCCGGCCAGCATGATGGCACTGCCAAACCACCACGCCAGGCCCGGGCGCTCGCGCATTTCTTTGCCAAAGTTGTGCACCAGTTCCAGGCCGAACACCATGCCGGCCAGGCGCATCTTGAGGCGCGTGTCGCCCTCGTGCAGGTGGCTCAGTTCGTGCGCCACCATGCCTTGCAGTTCTTCGCGCGTGAGGTGGTCGAGCGCGCCCTGGGTGACGGCCACCACGGCGTCCGCTTCGTCCCAGCCGGCGGCAAAGGCGTTGATGGCGTCGGTGCGCGGCAGCACCATGACCTGGGGGCGCGGCATGTGGGCGGCGATGCACAGCTCATCGACCACGTTGGCCAGGCGCTGTTCGGCGTGCGAGAGCGAGGCGCGCAGTTCGCGCGCGCCCACGCGCTGCGCCAGCTTGACGCCTCCGGCGCGCAGGTTTGACGTTTCCACCCACCAGCCGCCCAGCACCAGCAGCAGCGACACACCCACGTTGGCCGCCAGAAACCCTGCGGGGAACGGCAGGTGCACCGGCAGCAGCGCCGCCATCAGCCACCAGGCCAGCACCAGGGCCCCGTGCACGGCCAGCACCAGCACCGCCACGGCCAGCGCAAAGGCCAGCAGCAGGCGGCGCGTTTCGGCGCGGGCGTTTTGCTGGTGGTCCCAGAACTTCATGACCGAACCACAACAATCGCTTTAAAACTTCACCTGCGGGGCGCTGCGCTCTTCGTCGCTGCGCGTCGATTCAAGCATGGGCGCTGGCGCAAAGCCCAGCAGCCGCGCCACGAGGAGCGCGGGAAACTGCTGGGCCGCGTTGTTGAAGTCGAGCGCCTGGTCGTTGAAGGCCTGCCGGGCAAAGCCCAGGCGGTTTTCGGTGCTGGCCAGCTCTTCACTGAGCGACTGCATGGTGGCGTCGGCCTTGAGTTCGGGGTAGGCCTCGGCCACCACCATGAGGCGCCCCAGGCTGCCGCCCAGCACGCCTTCGGCCACGGCCAGCGCGCCCACGGCACCGGCGTTGGTGGGCGCTGCGCGCGCCGTGGCGGCGGCACCCTGCGCCTGGCCGCGGGCCTTGATGACGGCCTCTAACGTTGCGGCCTCATGCTGCATGTAGCCACGCGCCACTTCCACCAGGTTGGGAATCAGGTCGTAACGGCGCTTGAGCTGCACATCGATCTGGCCAAAGGCGTTGGCGATGCGGTTGCGCAACTCCACCAGCCGGTTGTAGACCGACATGGCCCACAGGCCCACCACGGCCAGCACTCCGATCACCACCCAGGTTGTCAT
>JANJVG010000080.1 GCA_024710165.1 Burkholderiaceae bacterium | reverse complement strand
GGGCGCTGCGTCGATCTGGTCATAAGCCTTGGCTTCGCCGCCGAACTTGGCGGACAGCACCGTGGCGATAGCCGCCGTCAGCGTCGTCTTGCCATGGTCCACGTGACCGATGGTGCCCACGTTGACGTGGGGCTTGGTGCGTTCAAACTTGCCTTTTGCCATTTTCAATTCTCCAAAGAGCGATGCCTGTGTAGTGGTTTAACGTCTGCATCCGGTTGCTGATTCGCCCTGCACAGGCAACGGGGCGGCACCGGATCGCAGATTGCAAAAACAATTTGCTATGAATTAAATAGCTTCTGACGCTTCATGGATAAGCGCCAGAAGCCAATTTGGCCCTTACTTGGCGCGTGCTGCCATGATGGCTTCCGACACGTTGCGAGGGGCTTCGCTGTAGTGCTTGAATTCCATCGAGTACGTAGCGCGGCCTTGCGTGGCCGAACGCAGCGTGGTCGAGTAGCCGAACATTTCCGACAGGGGCACTTCCGCGCGGATGGCCTTGCCACCCCCCGGGATGTCGTCCATGCCCTGGACCATGCCACGGCGGCTGGACAGATCGCCCATCACGTTGCCGGCGTAGTCTTCCGGCGTTTCCACTTCCACAGCCATCATGGGTTCCAGGATGACCGGACCGGCCTTCTTGCAGCCTTCCTTGAAGCCGAAGATGGCAGCCATCTTGAACGCCAGTTCGTTCGAGTCCACATCGTGGTACGAACCGAAGTGCAGCGTGACCTTGACGTCCACCACGGGGTAACCGGCCAGCACGCCTTGCGTGACAGCTTCGTTGATGCCCTTTTCCACGGCCGGGATGAATTCGCGCGGAACCACACCGCCCTTGATGGCGTCGACGAACTCGATGCCCTTGCCGGCTTCGTTGGGCTCGATCTTGAGCACGACGTGACCGTACTGGCCCTTGCCGCCGGACTGACGCACGAACTTGCCTTCGGCTTCTTCGACCGTCTTGCGGATGGTTTCGCGGTAGGCCACCTGGGGCTTGCCGACGTTGGCTTCCACGCCGAACTCGCGCTTCATGCGGTCCACGATGATTTCGAGGTGCAGTTCGCCCATGCCGGAGATGATGGTCTGGCCGGATTCTTCGTCGGTGCGCACGCGGAACGAGGGATCTTCTGCGGCCAGGCGCTGCAGGGCGATACCCATCTTTTCCTGGTCGGCCTTGGTCTTGGGCTCGACCGCCTGCGAAATCACGGGTTCGGGGAACACCATGCGCTCCAGCACAATGGGTGCACCCACATCGCACAGGGTTTCGCCGGTGGTCACTTCCTTCAGGCCCACGCAAGCAGCGATGTCTCCGGCGCGGATTTCGTCCACTTCGACGCGGTCGTTGGCCATCATCTGCACGATACGGCCGATACGCTCTTTCTTGCCCTTGACCGAGTTGAAGACCGTATCACCCTTGGTCAGCACACCCGAATAGACGCGCACGAAGGTCAACTGGCCCACGAACGGGTCGGTCATCAGCTTGAACGCCAACGCCGAGAATTTCTCGCCGTCGTCGGCCTTGCGGCTGACGGGCTGCTCGTCGTCGTCCGTACCCGTCACGTCAGGGATGTCGGTCGGTGCGGGCAGGTAATCGATCACAGCGTCCAGCATGCGCTGCACGCCCTTGTTCTTGAACGCGGTACCGCACAGCATCGGGTGGATTTCAGTGGCGATCGTGCGCGTACGCAGGCCCAGCTTGATCTCGTCTTCGCTCAAGTCACCTTCTTCCAGGTACTTGTTCATCAGGTCTTCCGAGGCTTCGGCAGCGGCTTCCACCATCTTCTCGCGCCATTCCTGGGCCGATGCGAGCAAGTCGGCAGGAATGTCCTGGTACTCGAACTTCATGCCTTGTGAGGCTTCATCCCAGATGATGGCCTTCATCTTCAGAAGATCGACCACACCCTGGAACTTGTCTTCAGCGCCGATCGGGATCACCACGGGCACGGGGTTGGCCTTCAGGCGCAGCTTCATCTGGTCGTAGACCTTGAAGAAGTTGGCACCGGTGCGGTCCATCTTGTTCACAAAGGCCAGACGCGGCACCTTGTACTTGTTGGCCTGGCGCCACACGGTTTCCGACTGGGGCTGCACGCCACCCACGGCGCAGTACACCATGCAGGCGCCGTCGAGCACGCGCATCGAACGCTCGACTTCAATCGTGAAGTCCACGTGGCCGGGGGTGTCGATGATGTTGAAGCGGTGCTCGGGGTAGGACAGGTCCATGCCCTTCCAGAAGCAGGTCACGGCAGCCGAAGTGATCGTGATGCCGCGCTCCTGCTCTTGCTCCATCCAGTCCGTGGTGGCAGCACCATCGTGCACCTCACCCAGCTTGTGGGTCACGCCCGTGTAAAACAGAATGCGTTCGGTGGTCGTGGTCTTGCCAGCGTCAATGTGGGCCGAGATACCGATATTGCGGTAGCGCTCGATGGGGGTCTTGCGAGCCATGGTGGATCCTTGGATGGGTCGTGTTATTCAGGGGGCGGGCCCAGCATTTTTGGCGCTGCAACCCGTCAATTTTGTGACTGCCTCAATCGCCACAAGGCTGCAGGCAAAAATGCCGGCAGCCTTGCGTTTGCGATGAGAGCAGCTCGTCAGCTTAGAAGCGGAAGTGGCTGAATGCCTTGTTGGCTTCGGCCATGCGGTGCACTTCGTCACGCTTCTTCATGGCGCCGCCACGGCCTTCGGTGGCCTCGAGCAGTTCGTTGGCCAGACGCTGGGCCATCGACTTCTCGCCACGCTTGCGGGCGGCTTCCTTGATCCAGCGCATCGACAGGGCCAGACGGCGCACAGGACGCACTTCAACGGGCACCTGGTAGTTGGCACCGCCAACGCGGCGGGACTTCACTTCGACCATGGGCTTGACGTTGTTGATGGCAACGGTGAAGGCTTCCAGAGGGTCCTTGTCAGGGTGCTTCTTCTCGATCAGTTCCAGGGCGCCATAAATGATGCGCTCTGCCACTGCTTTTTTGCCGCCTTCCATGATCACGTTCATGAATTTGGACAGCTCGACATTGCCGAACTTGGGATCCGGCAGGATTTCACGTTTGGGGACTTCGCGACGACGTGGCATTTTTTACCTCTATCTTTGCTTCAGTTGGCATCTTTTCAGACACCGCGAGAGCCAATCAAGGACTCCCACTTACTCGACCCGCGCAGAACACCTGCGTTTGGGGTCACTACGCTGCATCACCGCGCCACGCGGCAGAACAGCACCGAAAATCTTTGTGCAAAAGCGCAGGGCTTATTTGGCCTTGGGCTTCTTGGCACCGTACTTGGAACGCGACTGCTTGCGGTCTTTCACGCCTTGCAGGTCCAGCGAACCGCGGACGATGTGGTAACGCACACCGGGCAAGTCCTTGACACGACCGCCGCGAACCAGCACCACGCTGTGTTCCTGCAGGTTGTGGCCTTCGCCGCCGATGTAGGAGATCACCTCAAAACCGTTGGTCAGGCGCACCTTGGCGACCTTGCGCAGAGCGGAGTTGGGCTTCTTGGGCGTCGTGGTGTACACACGGGTGCACACACCGCGGCGCTGCGGCGAGTTTTCCATCGCCGGGCTCTTGGATTTGGTCTTCTCGACCTCACGCCCGTGACGCACGAGCTGGTTAATGGTTGGCATGAACTATCGTCCCTAAACGTAAAAAACGAAAACGTGAATCCCTTCGGAATTTCCGAAAAGCCTGCCAATATAGCAGGATGGGCACAAACCGGCAAGTAGCGAAGCGCCTGCGCGCTTGCGCTTTATTTGATCCACAGACGGATGGCATCCCAGGCACGGCCCAGCACACCAGCCTGCTCCACGCCCTCGAGGGCGACCAGGGGCACTTCGCGCAGTGTCTGCTCGCCCAGCATCACCTTGAGCGTGCCGACATCCTGACCCTGGGCAAACGGCGCCACCAGCGGGTCGCGGCGGGCGATCTGGGTGGCAATCTTGCCGCCGCTGCCGGCGGGCACCGTCACCACCACGGCCTCGGGGCGGCCGATCTTGACGGTGCCAGCCTTGCCTTTCCAGACCGCCGGAGTGTCCACGGCCTGGCCGGCATCGAACAGCTTGACGGCGTCAAAGGCGGTGTAGCCCCAGTTCAGCAGCTTCTGGCTTTCGTTGGCGCGGGCGTTCTCGCTCGCGGCGCCGAGCACAATGGACACTAGGCGGCGTGTGCCCACGTTGGGAAATTCACGCTTGGCCGTGGCTACGAGGCAGTAACCGGCGGCGGCGGTATGGCCGGTCTTGAGGCCGTCCACGCTGGGGTCGCGGTAGAGCAGCAGGTTGCGGTTGTTGCTGTTGGACGCGGGTGTGCCTTCGTAGCGGTACTGCTTGGTGGCGTAGTAGTGCATGTACTCGGGGAAGTCCTGCATCAGCCGTGTGGCCAGGATGGACAGATCACGCGCCGTGGTGGTGTGGCCGGGTTCGGTCAGACCCTCGGGGTTGCGGTAGGCGGTGTTCTTCATGCCCAGGGCCTTGGCCTGGTCGTTCATGAGCTTGACGAAGTTCTCGACGGTGCCGCCCACACCCTCGGCCAGGGCCACGGTGGCGTCGTTGCCTGACTGGATGATCATGCCCTTGAGCAGGTCATCGACCGGAACCTGCATCTTGGGGTCGATGAACATGCGCGAGCCGGGCATCTTCCAGGCGCGCACACTGACCGGGAGGCGCTGCTGCAGGTCGATTTTTTTGGCGCGCAGGGCGTCAAACACCAGGTAACCGGTCATGAGTTTGGTGAGCGAGGCCTGCTCCACCGGGGCATCGGCGTCCTTGGCGGCCAGGGTCTGGCCTGCGGTCACATCCACCAGCAGGTAGGCGCGGGCGGCAATTTCGGGCGGCTGCGGGGCTTGCGCCTGCGCCACCAGGGCAGAGGATGCGACGCCCACGGCCAGGGCAAGAGAGCGCAGCAGGGAAAAAATTCGGTTCATGCAAAAACAGTCAGAAAGGGGTGACGGCGCCGGAATGGCGCAGGAGGATGGACGGCGACGGCACGGCAGCGCTCAGGCCACCGATTGCAGGTGGCGCACCACCAGGTCCTTGAGCAGATGCAATTGTCCGTGAAAGAAATGCCCGCCGCCGGGGATGACGGTGACAGGAAGTGTCTGCGGGCGCGCCCAGTCCATCACGGCGGCCAGCGCAACAGTGTCGTCCTGCTCTCCATGCAGCACCAGGGTGCGCAGGTGCGCGGGTGCGGGCACAGGCGCCACGCTGAACCGGCTGGCGGCCGTGCCGACCAGCACGGCGCTGGCCACCTCGCGCTCCTCCCACAGGGCGGCCAGCGCGTGGCTGGTGACGAAGGCGCCGAAGGAAAATCCGGCCAGCGCCAACGCCCCCCCGGGTGCCACCTGGCGCACTACCGCCAGCAGGTCCTGCAGTTCGGCACGGCCTTCGTCGTGCACGCCGGCACTGCGGCCCACGCCCCGGAAGTTGAAGCGCACCGCACTCCAGCCGCAGTGCACATAGGCACGCGCCAGGGTCTGCACCACCTTGTTGTCCAGGGTGCCGCCAAACAGCGGGTGTGGATGGGCAATGACGGCCACACCGCGCGGCGTGGTGCCCGCCGCAGGCGCATCACGCCGCGCCTCGATGGCGCCGGCCTCGCCTGTCAGGGTGAGTTGTTCAGTGTGTGCGTTCACAAAATGCTGCCAATACAATAGCCATCAGCGCTTGACCATCAAGCGCTGGAGGCCTAAAAAGCTTGAAAACGGATGGAGTGCGCATCAGCGCCCAAGTTCCGGCGGCGTGCGCAGGCGCTCGACCACCTGACCGTTTTTCAGGTGCGATTCGACAATTTCGTCGATGTCGGCGGCATCCACATAGCTGTACCACACGCCCTCGGGGTAGACCACCGCCACGGGGCCGGCGGCGCAGCGGTCCAGGCAGCCCGCCTTGTTCACACGCACCTGGCCGGGCCCGGCCA
>JANJVG010000092.1 GCA_024710165.1 Burkholderiaceae bacterium | reverse complement strand
CACGAAGTTGACGATGCGCTCTACCGGCTCAACCACCGACCCCGCAAGTGCCTCAACTACCGCACTCCCCACGAGGTGTTCATTGGCTTGGAGATTCGTCCGTTACACTGAAATTCGGTGCACTTTGTAGTTGAATCTGCGGGTGTTTTAAGCCTCTAGTCCTCTATTCATAAGCGCTAACAGCTATTTAATTAATAGCATTTCATCGCCCAAAGCAGGCTTTCGGGAAGGGTCGCACCGTTCACGGGCGACGGCCAGAAGGCGCTATGCGGCCTTGGGCATTCCATCCACACACGCGCACGACACAGCTTTCCTGATCGCAGCAACGCCGCCAGCCCGGGCGCTCCGGCGCGCCTGGCCAGGCTACAGGTGAAAATCGCCTGCGGCTTCGGGCTGGTACAGCACTTTCTCGATCCGGATATGGCAGGTGCGGTTCGGAATCCGCCAGCTGAAGGCATCGCCCGCCTTGTAGCCCAGGATCGCGGTGCCGATGCCGGAGCACACCGACAGCTTCCCGGCGCGGTCGTCCGCGTCCTCGGGGTAGACCAGTGCCACTTCCAGTTCCTCGTCGTCCACCTGCAGCAAGGCCTTGGAGTTCATCGTGACGACATCTTCGGCCACGTTCCATGGGTCGACCACAATGGCGCGCTCGATTTCGTGCTCCAGCTCAAACACCTCCGCGCCGCGTTCAAGCGCGACCAGACTCCGCAGCCGAGCCTTGTCGATCTCGGTGATGTAGATGTCGGCGGCGTGCACCGCCGGGCTTTCGCGCAGGAGCCGCAGATAACGCTCCGAGCTCATGGCCATCGACTTCATCGCGGGCGTCTCGCTGTGCAGCACAAAGCCGCTGTGCTGGAAGGCCCTGAGCGAGCGCGCGTTGTCCGGGTGGATTTTGGCGATGAGCTTCTCGGCCCGCATGTCGAAGAAGGCAAGCTTCATGCTTTCGCGGATGGCACTGGCGCCGAGCTTGCGGCCCCAGTTGTCGCGGTTGCCGATGACCAGGACCATTTCGCAGTCGGTGCCTGACTTGACGAGTCGCACGAAGCCGACCGGCACGTCATGCTGGTCGTAGGCCATGAAGAAGCGGCCGCCCTGGTTGAACAGATGGGTGAGGATGGGCAACTGGACGCGCCCGATGACCTGTTCGATGAACCGGGAGACATGGCGCGAATCGCTCAGGTAGCGGGTCACGTCTTCGTCTTCCAGCCAGTCCATCAGCGTCAGCGCGTTGGCCCGTGTGATCTCGGGGCACAGAGCAATAAAAGGCTTGTTCATCTTCACCACCTTTGGTTTCAAGAATGAAAGCCTTTCAGGGCCGTGGCCGTGACGGTTCTTTCGGAAAGCTGTGGATTGTAAAGTGGGGTGCGCCCGCGCGCCTTCGCACGTTGGCAAAACCCGAGCGCGCGCGTGCGGCGTTGGAACCGGTGTCAGCCCGGAGCCATCGGGCGTTGAACCCCGATTTTTCCTGAAGGCGCAGGAGGGCCGCGGCGTCTATGGGCCGGTGGACGACTGCATTGCGACATGGCCGATGGCGTCCATTTCACAGGTGAGATCGGCGAACCCGGCTCGCGGCGAGAGCAGGTAGTGCTCGTAGCGTGCATCCACGCACGTGCTGGCGCCCGCGGCGGTGTGCATCCCGGAACGGAACGTCACCAGAAACGCCGCATCAAGTTCAGCCACCAGGCGCTGCGCCCAGGCGTAGGGCGTGGCCGGGTCACCGGTGTTGCCCACCACCATGATGGGTGGCGCGCCCACAGCGCGAACGGTTCTGGGCGGCTGTGTGGGCGCCACGGGCCAGTAGGTGCAGTACAGCATGTCGTTCATGAGAATTGCGCCAAAGAATGGATACTTTGCGGACACGCCGGCCACTGCGGCCTGAATTTCGGGCGCGCCGGGGGCGCGGAGGTCGGAGCAGTGAACCGCGTTGCTGGCATCCACCATGTTCGAGTAGGTGCCGTCGGGTGTTCGCCCGACATAGGTTTGCGCCATGTCCAGCAACGCCCTGCCGTCGCCGGCCTGCGCTGCTGCCAGGGCCTCTTGCAACCACGGCCAGAAAAGCTCGCCATACATGCCCAGCATCAGGCCATAGCGGGCCGCGCTGTGGGTGAGCACCTCGTTGTTGCCTGCGGGCAGTGGTTGTTGTTTGAGCTGGGCCAGCAGCGCCGTCAAGGCTTGTTCGGGCTGCCCGTGGCCAAAGCTGCAGTCCCGGTCTTGCGCACAGGCGCTCAAAAAGGCGTTCAAAGACTTCTCGAAGGCTTCGATTTGCCCCAACGTCAGCTCCTGCAGTGTGAGGGAGGGAGGCAGCACGCCGTCGAGCACCATGGCGCGCACATTCTGGGGGTAAGTGTCGGCATACAGGGCGCCCATTTTTGAGCCGTAAGACAGGCCGATGTAGTTCAGCGGACCCTCGCCCAGGGCCTGCCGAATACGCTCCATGTCACGCACCACGTCCAGGGTGCTGACGTGCGCCAGCAGGTCGCCGTTCCTGGCCGCACACCGGGCGGCGTAGTCCTGCATGGTCGCCACCATGCTGCGGTACTCAAAGGCCGTGTGCGGATTTTTGTCGATGGTCAGGTAGGGCAGCGGGTCGTCCGCGCAGCGCACCTGGGTGGAATGTCCCACCCCACGCGGATCAAAGGCCACCAGGTCAAAGCGGGCTCTGAGCCGCTGGCCCAGGCTGCTTGCGACGAAAGCGTCCAGGAAGTCCACCGCAGAGGCGCCCGGGCCGCCCGGGTTCAACACGATGCTGCCTTGCTTGGTGCCGCTGGCCGTATAGCGCCGCAAGGCCAGGGTGACCTGCGCGCCCTCATCGGCCAGCGGGTTCAGGGGCACCTGGATCGTGGCCGACTCTCCGTCCTGGCCGGCACGGGCCGACCATTGCAGGGCTGGCGGCCCATCGGCTTCGCCGTCGCTCGAGCCGCAGCCCTGAAGGCTGAGGCTGAAACAGGCCAGCAAGGCAAGACCCAGGGCGTATTTTTTTGATTGCATGGGAGATCCTGTGGATGACGATGGCCCGGCAACCGCGCCCCCCATTGTCCGGGGGGTTTGGGGGCCCGCCTTTTCACGCCCTGGTCAGGCGGGTGATCAGTGCATCATGTTGCGGATAGCGGTCACACAGCGGCCGTGCCTCGCCCATCTCGAAATCGGCAAAGTCAAACCCTGGGGCCACGGTGCAGCCCACCAGCGCAAAGCCATCGCCGGCCAGTTCCGCGCCAAACCAGCAACCTGCGGGCGCGACGGCCTGAAACTGCTCCCCCGCCGCATGGTTGGCACCGAGCCGCAGCACCTGGTGCACTCCATCCGGCAGGATGCAATGCACGTTCAACGCCGAGCCGGCATAAAAATGCCACACCTCGTCCGACCGGATGCGGTGCAGCGCCGAGATATCCCCCGCCTCCAGCAAAAAATGGATGGCGGTGGAAAAAGCCCGGGCACCGCCAAAGCGCGCGGGCAGAGCCTGGGCGGGCACCTGCTCGCTGGCGCGGTAGGTTTCGCGAAACCAGCCGCCTTCGGGATGACGGGCCAGCGCCAATTGTTCGATGAGCGCCTGTGCGGTGGTGGTGTCCATGGATCAGATCGTAAAGAAACCTTGAACCGCGCCCCGGCGCGGTCCGTGTTGGCAGGCAGGGGCTGTTCTGGAGCCGGTGCAGGCTTTCCCTATGGAGTGCGGTGGTTTGCCACACCCAGCTGATTCAACATGAACGCATAGTACTCGGCCGCATCCTGATAGCGCTGAAAACGCCCCGAACTCCCGCCGTGGCCCGCCTCCATCTGGGTGCGCAGCAGCACCAGATGGTTGTCAGTGTGCCGGTCACGCAGGCGCGCCACGTATTTGGCCGGCTCCCAGTACTGCACCTGGGAGTCCCACAGGCCCGTGCCGATGTACATGGCCGGGTAGGCGGTGGCGCGCAACTGGTCGTAGGGCGAATAGCCCAGCATGTAGTCGTAGTAAAGCGGGTCTTGCGGATTGCCCCACTCGTCAAATTCGTTGGTGGTGAGCGGGATGCTTTCGTCCAGCATGGTGGTGACGATATCGACAAACGGCACCTGCGAAACAATCACCCGGTAGCGCGATGGCGCCATGTTGGCAATGGCACCCATCAGCAAACCGCCGGCGCTGCCGCCCATGGCAGCCACGCGGTCGGGAGCAGCGTAGCCCTGGCTGACCAGATGGTGGGTGACATCGATGAAGTCGGTGAATGTGTTCTTCTTTTGGAGCAGTTTGCCGTCTTCATACCACTGCCGGCCCATCTCCTGCCCCCCGCGCACATGGGCCATGGCAAAGACCATGCCGCGATCGAGCAGGCTGATGGTGTCGGAGCCAAACCAGGGCTCCATGCTGATGCCGTAGGCGCCATAGCCATACTGCAGCAGTGCGGCGGTGCCGTTTTTGACAAACCCTTTGCGGTAGACCAGCGATACCGGGATCGGGGTTCCGTCGCGGGCGGGGGCCCACAGCCGCTCGGTGACGTAATGGGCCTTGTCAAAGCCCCCCAGCACGGGCGATTCTTTGAGCAGGCGGCGCTCGTGGCTGCTGGCGTGCACCTCATAGATGGTGTTCGGGGTGGTCAGCGAGGTGTAGCGGTAGCGCACCCAGTCGGTATCGGGCTGTGCATTGGTGTCCAGCACCATCTCGTAGGCCGCTTCGTCTGCAGCGACGATGGTCTCCAGGCCCGTGTTGGCGCGCAGCCGGATGCGGGTCAGGCCGTTGAAACGCTCGTCCAGGGCAATCAGGTTGTCGAACAGCGCAAAGCCCGAGATCAGCACCGCCGGATCGTGGGGCACCAGGTCGGACCACTGCGCGCGTTGGTTCCAGAGGCCGTCGGCAAAGTCCATCAATTTGAAATTGGGGGCATTCCAGTTGGTGCGAACCACCCAGCGTCCCGCCAGGTGGTCGGCCTTGTATTTGAAGTCGGGCCTGCGCTGGGCAATCAGCCGGAAGTCGTCGGGCTGGCGCGCATCGGCGCAGCGCTGCTCGTCCGACAGGGTGCTTTCCAGGTAGATGCAGAGATGGCGCTCTGAGCGGGTCAGGGCCACATCCATGAAGAAGCGATCATCGGGCTCCTGGTAGAGCAGCGGGTCGCTGGCCACCGGGGTGCCAATGCGGTGCGACTTGACCTGCTTGCCCAGCAAGGTGACCGGATCGTTCTGCACATACACGATGGTGGCGCTGTCTGCCGCCCAGGCGATGGAATACGAGATGCCCGCCACACCGGTGTCGGTGATGACGCCGGTTTCGAGGTTCTTGATGCGCAGCTGGTACTGGCGGCGGCCCACGCTGTCTTCAACGAAGGCGAGCCACTTCTGGTCCGGGCTCACCTTGAAGTCATCGACGCTGTAGTAACTGTGGCCCTCGGCCATCGCGTTGAGGTCGAGCACGATTTCTTCGGGCTCGTCCATGCTGCCTTTGCGACGGGCGTGAATGCGGTACTCCTTGCCCTCTTCATAGCGGCTGTAGTACCAGTAATCCTTGTAACGGTAAGGCACCGTCGCATCGTCCTGCTGCAGCCGGCCCACCATTTCCTTGTAGAGCGTGTCTTTGGTGCCGGCCAGCAAGGCCATGGCGGCATCGGTGTAATCGTTCTCGGCCTTCAGGTAGGCCAGCACGGAGGCGTCCTGGCGCATGTCATCGCGCAGCCAGTAATACTCGTCAGCGCGTGTACCGCCCGGGGCAAGCACCGTGTGCGGCCGTTTTTCTGCCTTCGGCGGAGATTGCGCCACCCCGGAAGCCATCAAGGGCACGGTGTCTGCACTTTCCGGATCGCTGGAAGAACAGGCGGAAAGGAAGCCCAGGAACAGCAGAACCGGTAAAGACCAGAGGATTTGTGGGATGCCTGCGCGCTTCATTTTTTTCTCCGTTGCTGATGGATTCAATGTAGCAGGCGCAGCAGCGCAGGGAGTGCACCGCGGCCGACGGCCAGCGGCCAGCGCAGAGGGGGTGCACCATGCTCCCCGGGCAGCCTTGGTTCACGGGTGATTTTCAGGATTTTTGGCCCCTTGCCCTTGCAAACAAAGGGCTATCAGCTATCAAAAACAAAGCGTTCAGGTCCGCAGCGCCACCGCCCCCGAAAAGCTCAAAAACGCCAGCGCCGTGGACACCAGGATGATGCGCGCCACGCGCCCATTGTTGGCGCCGAACTTCTCGGCCAGCAGCGAGACGTTGCTCGCGCTGGGCAGCGCGGCCAGCAGCACCAGCACCGTGTGGGCGAACGGCGTGAGCGGCACGCCTGCGGCGATGGCGGCATGGCCCGCGCCCCACACCAGCAGCGGGTGCAGCAGCAGCTTGGCCAGCGCCACGGGCACGTAGTCGCGCGCGGGCACCCGCTCGTGCAGGTTCATCTGCGAGCGTGCCAGCACCGCGCCGATGGTGAACAGCGCCACGGGCGAGGCGGCGTCGGCCAGCATGGCCACGGTTTTGTCCACCGGGCCGGGCAGCTTGAACTGCAGGGCCGAGGCCAGCGCGCCCAGGCCGATGGCCCAGGGCATGGGGTTGGTGGCCATGCCCTTGAAAGCGTTGCGCAGCGCCACGCCCACGCCATGCGTGCCCGCGCCGTCGAGCCGCGAGAGCGCAATGCACAGCGAAGTGGTGATGACCATGTCCACCACGATGGTGACGATGACCGGGCCTGCGCTCTGCGAGCCCAGCAGCGCCACGAGCAGCGGCACGCCCATGAAGCCGGTGTTGGGGAAGGCGGCCACCAGGGCGCCAAAGGCGGCATCGTTCCAGCCGATGCGCGCATTGCGCGTGAGGGCCACCGTGCCGCCCACCATGACCAGCGCGCACAGCAGGTACACACCCGCCACGGCCGGGTCGAGCAGTTGCGCGATGGGCGTGTTGGCGCCAAAGCGGTAGAGCATGCACGGCAGCGCGAAGTACAGCACGAAGGCATTGAGCCCCGGAATGGCCGGTTGCGGCAGCACGCCGCTGCGCGCGGCGAGGTAGCCGCAGAGCACCAGCGCAAAGAAAGGGAAGGTGACGAGCAGGACGGACAGCACGGGCGCTATTGTGGTGCCCACCGGGCCGCCCTGCTTGCACGGAGCTGGCGGGCAGCTGCGCCAGTTCGGGGCCTGCACCCGATGGGCCGCCTCTGTATCATTGCGCGCTCCGTTTCCCCGCCCTCCCCGCACCCCTCCCCCATGTCCGCAGGTCTCAACCTCGCCCAGCTCCAGGCCGTCCATTACACCGAGGGCCCCTGCCTCGTGCTGGCCGGCGCAGGCTCGGGCAAGACGCGGGTGATCACGCACAAGATTGCGCACATGATCGAGCGCGGGCTGGAGCCCCGGCGCATTGCCGCCATCACCTTCACCAACAAGGCCGCCGCCGAGATGCGCGAGCGCGCCAAGGGCCTGATCGGCCGCGCCGCCAAGGACGTGCTGGTGTGCACCTTCCACGCGCTGGGGGTTCGCATGGTGCGCGAGGATGGCAAGGTGCTGGGCCTCAAGCCGCAGTTCAGCATCCTCGACCAGGATGACGTGACCAGTATCCTGAAAGACGCCGCTGGCGGTACCACCGACGCCGCCACCGCGCGCCAGTGGCAGTGGACCATCAGCCTGTGGAAGAACATGGGGCTGAACGCCGCGCAGGCGCTGGCCCAGGCCAAGGACGACCACGAACGCAGCATCGCGCTGATCATGCAGCGCTACGAGGAGCGGCTGGCGGCCTACCAGAGCGTGGATTTCGACGACCTGATCAGCCTGCCGCTCAAACTGCTGCGCGACCACCCCGAGGTGCGCGCCAAGTGGCAGGCAGCGCTGGGCCATGTGCTGGTGGACGAGTACCAGGACACCAACGCCACGCAGTACGATCTGCTGAAGCTCCTGGTGGGCGAACGCGGGCGCTTCACCGCCGTGGGTGACGACGACCAGTCCATTTACGGCTGGCGCGGCGCCACGCTGGACAACCTGAAAAAACTGCCCATCGACTTTCCCCAGCTCAAGGTCATCAAGCTGGAGCAGAACTACCGTTCCACCTCGGCCATCTTGCGCGCAGCGAACAACGTGATCGGGCCCAACCCCAAGCTATTCCCCAAGACATTGTTCAGCGAACTCGGCGAGGGCGAACCCGTGCGCGTGGTCGATGCCGACAGCGAAGAGCACGAGGCCGAGCGCGCCGTGGCGCGCATCCAGGGCCTGCGCGCTGCGGCCAACCCACCGCCGGACTGGAAGGGGTTTGCCATCCTGTACCGCGCCAACCACCAGGCCAAGCCGTTCGAGAAGGCGCTGCGCAAGGCGGGCATTCCCTACAAGGTGTCGGGCGGCACCAGCTTTTTCGACCGGGCGGAAATCCGCGACCTGTGCGCCTGGTTCCGGCTGTGGATCAATTCGGACGACGACCCGGCCTTTCTGCGTGCCATCACCAGCCCCAAACGCGGCATTGGCCACACCACGCTGGGGGCCCTGGGCCAGTTCGCCACGCAGCACAAGCAAAGCCTGTTCGCCGCGCTGTTTTCCCCCATGCTGCCCGCCGCCCTGCCCCGGCGCGCGCTCGATGGCCTGCACGAGTTCGGCCGCTATGTGAACGACCTTGAGTACCGCGCCCGCCAGACCCTGGGCGCAGAGAACGCGCGCGCCTTCCTGGCGGACTGGCTCAAGGAAATCGACTACGAAAAGCACCTCTACGACGGCGAGGACAGTGAGAAAGTGGCCGCCGCACGCTGGAGCAATGTGCTGGAGTTTTGCGACTGGATGGCGCAGCGTGCCGGTGGCCAAATCGACGACACGGCCGGCGCCACCACTCAGATGGAGATCAAAAGCCTGCTGGAGGTGGCGCAGACCATCGCGCTGCTGTCCACCCTGTCGGACCGCGAGAAGGACCAGGACGTGGTGACGCTCTCGACCCTGCACGCCTCCAAGGGGCTGGAGTGGCCGCACGTCATCCTGGCGGGCGTGACCGAGGGCATGCTGCCCTTCAAGCTCGACGACGATGGCGGGCGGCAGCAAAAGGTGAGCGACGAAACACTCTCGCGCCTGCAGGAAGAGCGGCGCCTCATGTATGTGGGCATCACCCGCGCGCAGCGCTCGCTGGCCGTGAGCTGGACGAAGAAGCGCAAGAAGGGCCGAGAGATGGTGGCCGCCCAGCCCAGCCGCTTCATCGCTGAAATGGCGCTCGACAAGACCACCGCGCGCGAAGACCCGCGCGAAAAACTCAAGGCCCTGCGCGCCGAGTTCGCGCTCAAGGCGCAGAACGCCGCCAAGGTGGCATGATGCGGCACGGCCTTTTTGCTACATTATTCATAGCTTATGGCGCTTATCCATAAAGCGCTAGAGCCATTTTTGACCCATATTTTTATGGCCCCACGGCCCAAGGCGATGAACATGCCCCTGCGACCGCGCTCCCCCGCCCTGCTGGCCCTGGCACTGCTGGCGCCCCTGGCGCACGCCCAGGCACCGGCTCCCAGTGCCGTTGCGCCCGACGACGCATGGCGCCGCTGCGCCGCCCTGGGCAGCGATGCCAGCGCCCGGCTGGCCTGTTTTGACGCATGGGCGGGCCAGCAGGCCTGGCAGGCCCCTGCGGCCTCGCACGCGGCCCGGCCCGCCCCGGCCGAGACCGGCGCCCCCCAGGCGGTGACGCACGCCCCCGCGTCGGCCACGGACACCCGCCATGTGGAGCCGGCCGGCGGTTGCCGCAGCCCCCAGTTCAGCGACCTCTCGCGCTTTTGGGAACTGGAGCCGGGCAGCGACTGCGGCACCTTCAGCTTCCGCGGCTACCGGCCCATCACGGCATCGGTGGTAGCCAGCAGCAGCGTGAACCGCCAGCCCAGCTCCGGCGCACCCGGGCATACCGCCACCGAGCCCGTGCCCTACCGCAGCACCGAGATGCGTCTGCAGCTGTCGGTGCGCACCAAAATCGCCCAGGGCCTGCTCACCCACCACGACTCGCCGGGCAAAGACTCGCTGTGGTTCGGTTACACGCAGCAGTCGTACTGGCAGCTGTTCAACCCGGCGATTTCGCGCCCATTCCGCACCACCGACCACGAGCCCGAAGTCATCTACGTCTACCCTACCGATGCCCAGTTGCCCTGGGGCTGGCGCTGGCGCTACAGCGGCATCGGCATTGCACACCAGTCCAACGGCCAAAGCCTGCCGCTCTCGCGCAGCTGGAACCGCGCCTACCTCATGACCGGCATGGAGCTGGGCCAGCGCTGGTCGGTCACGGCCCGCCTCTGGAAGCGCGTTCCCGAAGGCGCCAGCAGCGACGACAACCCCGGCATCAGCGACTATGTGGGCCGGGGCGAGTTGTCGGCATTCTGGAACGTGAACAAGGACAACTCCCTGGGCGCGACGCTGCGGCACTCGCTCTCGTCCACCGGCCATGGTTCGGTGCGGCTGGAGTGGCTACAGACCCTGGGCACGGGCCTGGGCGGTGGCAAAAGCAACCTGCGCCTGCACACCCAGCTTTTCAGCGGCTATGGGGCCAGCATGGTCGACTTCAACCGCAAGCGCACGGTGTTCACGGTGGGGTTGAGCCTGGTCGACTTTTGAGCGACGACAACAATCGGTTACCTAAATCGGCGCCGCAGGATTGAACTGGCCACGCCCTGCAGCCACAATGGCGCTCGAACACGGCACGGCAGCGCAACGCAGCCAGGACCTGCGCAAAAGCACCTGTTTCACGCCGTTTTACCGGCCATTGCGACTGCAGCACCGCCGGACAATGCCGTTGAGGAGGGAGACAACACCATGGACATGCAATACCAGCTCAAGGCCGGCAGCTATTACCTGTACGACATGCGCGAAGCGCCCAGCGTCGTCACGGGCGAGCGACGCTTCAAGCTCAAGACCGACACGGTGGCCATTGCATTCGATCTGCACACCGGCGAAGTGCACCAGCATGGCAGCCCCACCCGCATCCAGTCGTGGGCGGCCAACACGCGCCGGCGCCTGCGCGCCGCCGGAGCGCAGGACGTGGCCAACGACATCGTCGTGGTCTCGGGCCCGCTGCCCGTGGACGAACTGAACAAGTGCCTGTGGATTCGTGGCTATTGCCGCCGCATGTTCAAGCGACTGGCCACCTTGCCCCATGGCAAGCTGCAGCGCCCCGCCGAACCCTTCCACAAAGCCGCATGAAACCGCCGGCGGCCGCGAGGCGTGCCGGCATTTGTGTCAGGCAGTCTCGCTGTCGTCCTCGTCGGCATCCAGCACCTCGGCGTGCTTGACGATGGTCACCGGCACCGGGCTGGAGTGCACCAGCTCCTGCGACACCGAGCCCAGCAGCGCGCTGCTCAGCGCCCCCTGGCCTCGGGCACCGATCACGACCAGGTCGCAACCCGTGCTCTCCACAATATCCACCAGCGTGTGCGCCGGGTCGCCCACGCCCACTTCCGTCTCGTAGGTCAGGCCTTCGGCATCGAGCAGGGCGCGCGCCGATGCCATGAGGTGCTCGCCGGCCTCCAGGCTCGCGGCGGCGATCAGGTCGGGGTCGCGCGAGACCACCAGCTCGTACAGCGAGGCGGGCTCCTGCACATTGGCCAGCACAAAGTCGGCACGCAGGCCGTCGCGGGTCAGCGCAATGGCGTGGTGCACGGCGTCGAGCGAGAGTTCCGAGCCGTCAACGGCAATGAGGATTCGGGGCATGGCAGTTCCTTTTTCTGGTGGGTTGGGGTCAGTGTAGCGGCCCCAGACCCTCCGGGCAGCGTCCACGGCGTGGCCGAGCCCATCTGGGACAATCACGCCCATGCTGCAGTTCCAGATCCTCACCACCGACCCCTCCAGCCACGCCCGGCGCGGCATGCTCACGCTCAACCATGGCGTGGTGCAAACCCCGATCTTCATGCCCGTGGGCACCTATGGCACCGTCAAGGGCGTCATGCCGCAAAGCCTGCATGACATGGGCGCGCAGATCATCCTGGGCAACACCTTCCACCTGTGGATGCGCCCGGGGCTGGACATCATGCAGAGCTTTGGCGGCCTGCATGCCTTCGAGCAGTGGAGCAAGCCCATCCTCACCGACTCGGGGGGCTTTCAGGTCTGGAGCCTGGGCGACATGCGCAAGATCACCGAGGAGGGCGTGCACTTTGCCAGCCCCGTGAATGGCGACAAGCTCTTCATGTCGCCCGAGGTCAGCATGCAGATCCAGACGGTGCTCAACTCCGACATCGTGATGCAGCTCGACGAGTGCACCCCCTACGAAACCAAGGGCCACCTGACCACTGAACGCGAAGCGCGCCAGTCCATGGAAATGAGCCGCCGCTGGGCGGTGCGCTCCAAGGCCGAGTTCGAGCGTCTGGAAAACCCCAACGCGCTGTTCGGCATCGTGCAGGGCGGCATGTTCGAGAACCTGCGCCAGGAGTCGCTCGAAGCCCTGGTGGAGATGGACTTTCCCGGCTACGCCATCGGTGGCGTGAGCGTGGGCGAGCCCAAGGAGCAGATGCTGCAGATCATGGCGCACACCCCGCACCGCCTGCCCGCACACAAGCCGCGCTACCTGATGGGCGTGGGCACACCCGAAGACCTGGTGGAAGGCGTGGCCCAGGGCGTGGACATGTTCGACTGCGTGATGCCGACCCGCAACGCGCGCAACGGCACGCTGTTCACGCGCTTTGGCGACCTGAAAATCCGCAACGCCCGCCACAAGGCCGACCACCAGCCGCTGGACACCAGCTGCACCTGCCACGCCTGCGCAGGCAAGGAGGGCGTGGCCTGGGACCAGGGCGGGCGCGGCGGCTTCTCGCGCGCCTATCTGCACCACCTCGACCGCTGCGGCGAAATGCTGGGGCCCATGCTCACCACCATCCACAACCTGCACTACTACCTGAACCTCATGCGCGAAGTGCGCGAGGCGCTGGAGGCCGGGCGCTTTGGCGAATTTCGGGCGCAGTTCAAGGCGGACCGGGCGCGCGGGGTGTGATTTTGTGGGCGTCTTCATCCTTGCATTTCCAGCATCTGGATGCATGAAATGCAAGGATGTCGCAACGCACGGAAGTGTATATACTTAAAATATATACATTCTGTGCAAGGAATTGCCATGACCTACGCCCGCGTCTTCCAGTCTGGCAACAGCCAGGCGGTACGGCTGCCCAAGGAGTTCAGACTCAACGTCGAACAGGTGGAGATCTTCCGCCAGGGCGACGACATCGTGCTGCGACAGACGCCCACCAATGCGGCCGCTGTGTTCGATGTTCTGGCCACCCTGCCCGCCGACTTCCTGGCGCAGGGTCGCGAAGATACGCCACCACAGGAGCGCGAGGCGCTCTGACCATGGCGATCCCACCCGTTCGCTATCTGCTGGACACCAACATCTGCATCTACATCGCCAAGGAACAACCCGTGGCGGTGCGTGAGCGGTTGGCACGCCATACGCTCCAGGAACTCGCCCTGTCAGTCATCACCGTGGGGGAACTGCGTTTTGGGGCCGAAAAGAGCCAAGCCCGAGAGCGTGCCCTCACCACCATCGAACAACTGCTGCAGATGATCCCGCCGCACCCACTGCCGCAGGCCGCCGCCGAGCACTACGGCGACATCCGCGCCACGCTGCAAAAACAGGGGCTACCTATTGGCAATAACGACCTGTGGCTCGCCGCGCACGCGCGCGCAGAAAACTGGATCCTGGTGACCAACAACACCCGTGAATTCGCACGCGTGCCCGGCCTCCAGGTTGAAAACTGGGTGTAGTGACGCCCATGCAGGCCGCCGTCCCACCCCCCGTCCTGCCCGTGCTGGTGGCGGCGCAGTTTGCGGGCACATCGCTGTGGTTTGCGGTCAACGCCGTCATGCCCGACCTGCAGCGGGAGCTGGGCTGGCCCGCCACCGCCGTGGGCACGCTGACGTCGGCGCTGCAGTTCGGCTTCATCCTGGGGACGCTGGTCTTTGCGCTGCTGGCCATTGCCGACCGGTTCTCGCCCCGGCGCGTGTTTCTGGTCTGCGCCCTGGCGGGTGCGGCCTGCACGGTGGGGGCCTGGGCGATGGTGACCAGCTTTCCGGCCCTGCTGGGCTGGCGCTTTGCCACCGGTTTTTTTCTGGCGGGCATTTACCCCGTGGGCATGAAGATCGCCTCGCAGTGGTACACGCGCGGGCTGGGGCCAGCGCTGGGGCTGCTGATCGGCGCGCTGATTCTGGGCTCGGCCAGTGCCCACGCACTGCGCGCCCTGGGCGACGCCCTGCCCTGGCCCAGCCTGATGCTGGGGGTGGCGGGGCTGGCGGCTGCGGGCGGGGTGCTGCTGTATGCGCTGCTGCCGGAGCCACCCGGTGCAGTGGCCCGCGTCACCACGCTGCAGTGGCGTGCGCTGGCCAGCATTGCCACCGATGCACGCGTGCGCAGTTCGGTGCTGGGCTATTTTGGCCACATGTGGGAGCTGTACACGCTGTGGGTGCTGATGCCGCTGATTCTGGCCACGCGCCTGCAGGGCACGGCGCTGTCGTGGGCGGCCTTCTGGGTACTGGGTGCGGGCGCGCTGGGCTGCACGGCGGGCGGCTGGCTGGCGCCGCGCTGGGGCAGCGCCCGAGTGGCAGGCGTGCAACTGGCCACCAGCGGCCTGTGCTGCCTGCTGGCGCCCTGGCTCATGCAGGCGCCCAATGCGCTGTTCTATGCCTGGCTGCTGGTGTGGGGCATTACCGTGTCGGGCGATTCACCGCAATTTTCGGCACTCACGGCGCGCAATGCGCCGCCGCAGGCCGTGGGCAGCGTGCTTACGCTCACCAACAGCATCGGTTTTGGCATTTCCATCGTCAGCATCCTGCTGTTTGTCGAACTGTCGGCCCATGTGGCACTGGGCCCCCTGCTCACGGGGTTGGCCCTGGGCCCGGCCCTGGGGCTGCTGGCGCTGCGGCCCCTGCTGCGCACCGGGGCGTGACACCGCAACAGGCCCTCGGCAGCGCTGAGCCCCCCGGCCCGCTACCATGGCGCCCATGCTGACCGTACACCACCTCGAAACCTCGCGCTCGCAGCGCATCCTGTGGCTGCTGGAAGAACTGGGCGTGCCCTACGACCTGCGGCTGTACCGGCGCGATCCGCGCACCAAGCTGGCCCCGGCCTCCTTGAAAGCCGTGCACCCGCTGGGCAAGTCGCCCGTCATCACCGACGGGGACGACGTGATTGCCGAATCGGGCGCCATCATCGAGTACCTGGCGGAACGTTTTGCCAGCAGCGCCCCGGCCGAACTGGCGCACCTGGTGCCCCAAACCGGCACGCCAGAGCACCGCCAGTGCCGCTTCTGGATGCACTACGCCGAAGGCTCGCTGATGAACTGGCTGGTGATGAAGCTGGTGTTCGTCACCATCCCCACGCAGCCCATGCCCTTTTTTGTGCGGCCCATTGCGCGCACGCTGTGCGAGCAGGTGCAAAAAAAGCTCATCGACCCGAACCTGAGCACCGCCCTGGAGTTCATGGAGGGCCACCTGGCGCAGCACCGCTGGTTTGCGGGCGAGCACCTGAGCATGGCCGACTTCCAGATGAGCTTTGCCGTGGAGGCCGCTCTCTCGCGCACCGACACCGCCGCACCCCGCCCGCACCTCAAGGCCTACCTGCAGCGCATGCAGCAGCGCCCGGCCTACCAGCGCGCACTGGCCAAGGGCGGGCCGGTGGTGATGAAGGGCTGAACAAAACCCGGCAGGAAGGCGGCCCCTGCCCCAGGGGCCGCGTTGTGCAAAAGGCTCAGTCGAGCAGATCCGGCGGCAGCGTGCCGCCGTTGGCGGCAATGCTGCGCATCACCTGCTTGTGCAGCCAGATGTTCCAGGCGGCCGAGCCCGGTTCGTCATTGCCGCTGTACAGCAGTTCAGCCGCCAGTTCCTTGCGCGCAGCCAGGCTGCTGTCCAGGCCCAGCAGCTTGAGCAGGTCCACGATGGAGGTGCGCCAGTTCAACCCCTTGGCTCCGGGCATGGCGTCCAGAATGGGGGCCACTTCCCCCAGCGGGATGGATGCCGGGCCTGCGGGCGCAGTGGGGGCCGCAGGGGCCGCAGCAGATGCAGCAGCAGGCGGAGCCGCCACGATGTCTTCGGCCTTGGCCGAGGGGAAAATTTTGGCGAAGATGTTGGAAAAGAAACCCATGGGTACTCCCGAAGTGAAGTTGACGTTGGCATCGTGTCTGACCCCCGGGGCAGTACCCCGGGGCGCCAGAGAGTTTTGTATCACGCGGACGTGGCAGGCACTGTAGGCGCAGGCGCCGCCTTGTGGCTGTTCGTGCCGCAGGCATGGCAGAACCGGGCAAAGGCGCTCTTGCGCGTGCTGCAATGGCCGCAGTGGTCGAACAGGCCGATGCCGCAGTGCGGGCAGAAGTCGATTTTCTCGTTCTTCAAGTCCACCAGTCGCTCACAACCCGGGCACACATTCTTGGCCAGGCGCGCCAGCGCCACGTCGTAACTCAGCTCCTTGCGGCGCTCCTGGTCGGGCAGGGATTCGGCCTGCTTCTGGCGCTCCAGGTAGCGGTTCAGCGCCAGGATGGCGTAGCGCCCCACCAGCACCGTGATACCGATGCCCACCACGTAGCGCACGTAGCCGCCGTAGCTGGGCAGGTAGGGCACCAGTTCGACGAAGAAGGCGAACAGCGCGAAGAAGATGAAGCCCCAGACAAAGGGCCAGTAGGTGCCTTTGCGCTGCTTCACGAACAGCCAGCCTGCCACCACCAGCAGCGGCAGCGTGAGCGCCAGGCGGTACAGAAAGACGCGCAACTCCACCTTGCGGCGCTCCACGCCCAGCTTCTCATAGGCGCTGGATTCCATGCGGCTGAGCTGCCGCTGCGCGGCCGTGGCCGCCTGGCGTGCATCGAGCAGCGCCTGTTGCTGCGCCTCGACCGCCTGCTGCGTGCGCTGCTCGGTTTGCTTGAGCCCATCCAGCACCTTGGTGCGCGCCATCACCTCCGGGTCGTGTTCCACACGCTGCGTCACGCTGCGCGCGGCCAGCCAGTTGTTGAAAGTCTCGCGCGCCGCCTGGCTTTCGCTGCGCGTCTTGCTGCGCTGCAGTTGCGCCTGTTCCAGCGCCGTCTGGGCATCCTGCTCGGCCTGGCGCTGGTCCCGGATCTGCGCGCGCAGCTTCTCGGCCTGGGCACGGTCCAGAAAGTCATCCACCTGCAACGGCACCTCGATCTTGGGCAGGTCGCCCACGATGGTGCCGCCCAGGCCGATCAGGAAACCCGCAAACACCACCGCCACCAGCCACAGGCCACGGCGGAACCATTTCTCGGACAGTCGCAATGCTTTGCTCATGATTCCCTCTCGTTAGATCACTACCAATTTGATAGCTTATAGCGCTTGACCGTCAAGCGTTAGAGCCCGATTTGATTCAATATTTCACGGAAAACACCACGGGCTTGGACCCCAGCCGCGCCCGCTCCAGCCAGGCCAGCACCGAATCGACCGTGACGGTTTCGATGCGGTCGGCGAAGCGCTGCTCACCCGGGTGGTCGTCGAACGCGATGTTGGCCGAGCCCATGCGCCCGCCCAGCCGCGTGAGTGCGCCGATCTTCAGCACGCTGGGTTGGTAGCCCTTGAATTGGAGCCAGGCCTGGGCCTGGTCGCGCGTGCGCACGCTGTCGGGCTCCATGGCCAGGGCCAGGGTTTCCAGCGCCCACTGGTTGGACTGCTGGTACGTGCGCCCCCAGGCGTAGCTGACCATGCTGTAGGGAGGGTGCTGTAGCGCGCGGACCTGCTGGCGGTTCTGCAGCACGGGCAGCAGAGAGAGGGCCACCGAGGCCTCGCTCTGGGCACGCGCCGGACCAGCAGCCAGGGCTGCCACACAGCCTGCAGCAAGCAGCAAGTGGGCCAGGGTTTTGTTCAGAAATGCCGTCATCGAAAAATCTCCTTGGGGTTGCAGCACATCATTCGGTGGGGGCCGAGGCGGCTTGCGCAACCTCACGGCGGCCCTGCAGGCGCGCTTCGAGCAGATCGGCTTCGTGGCGGTCGCGCAGCATCTTGGCCAGGCCGACCGCGCAGAGAAACACCACAACGCTGGAGGAGATCCACACCTGGAGTTGCCAGACACAGGTATGACGCTGGACGATGATGGGGACAGCGGACATGGCGGTGAGGGCGCGAGGGCCGTGGTGGAACAGGGGCGCATGGTGCAGGCGCGGCACGCTGGTGTCCGCATTGGAATGCCAAAGCGGCTCGCCCCGGCCTCGTTAGTATCTTTTTTTGATACTTCAGCCCAGGAAAACTGCACAAAAATCCTTACTGCGCACAGCCAGCGCGTCTGCGACACCCTGGTGCCGCACCCTTCTTTCACAATGCCCGTACCCAGTCACCCCCAGAAAGCAACACACCATGACCAAACCCTTCGACCTCGTCGTCCACGGCGCCACCGGCTTCACCGGTCGGCTGGTGGTCGAATACCTCTTGCAGCGTTACCCCCAAGGCAGCGGCCTGCGCTGGGCCATGGGCGGGCGCAGCGCCGAGAAGCTCGCCGCCGTGCGTGACGAACTCGGCGCTCCGGCCGACACGCCGCTCGTGGTGACCGACACCGGCAACCCCGCCAGCCTGCAGGCACTGATGGGCAGCACCCGCCTGGTGCTCACCACCGTGGGCCCCTACCAGCTCTACGGCAACGAACTCGTGGCTGCCTGCGCCAATGCCGGTGTGGACTACGTGGACCTGTGCGGCGAGCCCGCCTGGATGCGCCGCATGATCGACGCGCACGAAGCCCAGGCGAAGGCCAGCGGCGCGCGCATCGTGTTTTCGTGCGGATTCGATTCGATCCCGTTCGACCTGGGCGTGTACCTGCTGCAAACCGAAATGCAAGCCCGCTTCGGCCAGCCCGCCAGCCGCGTGCGCGGCCGGGTGCGCAAGATGAAGGGCACCTTCTCGGGCGGCACGGCCGCCAGCCTCAAGGCCACGCTGGCCGCCGCCAGCGAGCCCGGTGTGCTCGACCTGCTGCGCGACCCGTTCGCGCTCACACCCGGCTTCACCGGCCCGCGCCAGCCCTCGGGCAGCAAGCCCATGGTGGACGATGCGCTGGGCGCGGACATCTGGGTGGCACCGTTCGTCATGGCGGCCATCAACACGCGCAACGTGCACCGCTCCAACTTTTTGCTGGGCCATGCCTACGGCCAGGACTTTGTGTACGACGAGATGTTGGTCACCGGCCCCGGCGCCAAGGGCGAGGCTTTTGCCAACGCCGTGGCGTCCGACAAGTCGCTGGGCTCAGACAGCGGCCCCAAGCCGGGTGAAGGCCCTTCGCGCGAAGAGCGCGAGGCCGGGCACTACGACGTGCTGTTCGTGGGCGAGGACGCCGCGGGCCACCGCCTGCGCGTGGCCGTAACGGGCGACCGCGACCCCGGCTACGGCTCCACCTCCAAGATGATCTCCGAGGCCGCCGTGTGCCTGCTGGAGAACCGCAGCACGCCCGGCGGCATCTGGACCACCGCCCCGGCGCTGGGCCAGGCGCTGATCGAGCGGCTGCGGGCGAATGCCGGGTTGACCTTCGCGGTCGAGGCCAACGGGTGAAGCGCTGCGCCCAGTCGCGGCAGGAGCGGCACCCTCTCAGTGCAAGGTTCGCGCCCCTGCGCCCAGGCCAGCCGTGTAAATGTGCGCAAACACGGCGTTGGCCTTGAGGTTGATTTCGTCAGCGTCGTAGGCACCTGACGGCAGGTGCGCGAACAAGTGCTTGATGATCTCGGCCTTGACCTGGGCCTGCGCCGTGGCCTTCTCGCGCCAGTGATCAATCTGCAGCTTGCCGCTGGCAAGCTTGTCCAATAGCTCCTTGGCCACCTTCTTGATGGCATCACGGTCGCCCTTGGTCAGGCTGTCCTTCTGCAACAGATCGAAAACGGCCAATTGGTCTTCGCTCTCCAGCCCCTCGCGCAGGTAACGCTTTTCTTCGTCGTTGAGGTTGTCGTTGAAGGTGAACAGGTCGTCCATCACCTTCTGGATTTCGGCGGCATCCTTGTCCTTGTTGTATTCCTGAACGATCTCCTGATAGCGCTCGTACAGGTCGACGCGGGTCGGGTTGCGCGCCACCATCATCGCCAGCCGCTCTTCGATTTTTTCCTTCAGGTTCAGCGTGACCACGTTCTTGAACGGCGATTTTTCAAACTCGGCCCGCAGTCGTGAAAAGTCGATGTTGGAAAGGTCGTACCGCGCATGGCCCTGGTTCGCCACGGCTGGGGCTGGTTTGCCATCCGTCGTCAGTGCTGTGTCGACCACTTCGTACAAGTCCTGCAGCAGTGCGCTGACGTCGGGCGTTACTCGGGCGTCCTGTAGCTTGTTGTAAATCGCAGTGACGGCGCTTTCTTGGGCATCGAAGTCGAACAGACCAGGGTGCGGGAACAGGCCCCGGTGGCGGGCCTGCACATCCTCCACGATCACCTGATAGGTCTTGCGGCGCTCGTCGCCTTCGCACAGCAAGTTCACCGCGACCAGGATTTGCTGCTGCTTGTCGAAGCCCTTGGCGGCAATCAGCTTTTCCAGTTCAAAGCCAAGGTCTCCCAGAAAGTCCCTGGCCGCCTTCAGGCTCTGGGCGTACTCGGCCAGCGCTTCCGAGTCGTCGCGCACCGTGTTCTGCTCGCCTTCGCCCTTGCCGGTACCGGCGCGGTCACCCTGGGCAAACGTAGCCAGCGCCTTGCGCAGGCTCTTGAGCATGCCGTTGTAGTCAATGATCAGGCCGTGCTTCTTGCCCCCACCCACACGGTTGACGCGAGCGATGGCCTGCATCAGCGTGTGGCCCTGCATCGGCTTGTCGAGGTACAGAGTGGCCAGACATTTCACGTCGAAGCCTGTCAGCCACATGGCGCAGACGATGGCGATGCGGAACGGGTTCTCGGCCTGCTTGAACTCCTTCTCCAGGTTGCGCTTGACCATCTTCTCGCGGTGCGGCGTGATGTCCAGCGGATCGTTGTGAAAGTTGCGCCACTTGGCAAACTCGGCCACCTCGCCCTGCTCCTGCGAGACCACCACGCAGCATTCGGTGGCCCTCATCCACTCGACCTGTTCGCGGCGCTGTTGCAACAGCTTCGGCAGGGCCTTGCCCTTGGCGGCGAACAGCGCCTCCTCGGCGGCCACGCTCGCCTCCAACTGGGCGGCCCTCTCCTGCCACTTGGCCTTGACGAGATCGTGCATCTTCACGCAGGTGATCTTGTCCAGGCAGACCACCATGGCCTTGCCGCCGCCGGTGTCGACCACCTTCCAGCGCTGGTGGAAGTGATCGACGAAATCCTGCGCCACCTTCTCCAGCCGCGTGGGCGAGGTCAAGATGGGGTAGTCGCGCGCCAGCTCCCGGTAGAGCTTTTCCTCCTTCTCGTCAGTCCACGGATCGTCCAGCGTGGCGGCCTGCCGCGCAGCTTCGATGTGGTCCGCAATCCGTTCGCTGACCTTGGGGTCGACAATCTTCAGTTTTTCGCCCCGGTTCTCGTAGAACAAAGGCAGCGTCGCGCCATCGGCCACCGCACGCTGGAAGTCGTAGATCGACACGTAGTCGCCAAACACCTCGCGCGTCAGCTGCTTCTCACCGGGGTCGATCAGGGGCGTGCCCGTAAAGCCCAGAAACTTGGCATGCGGCAGCCCCTTGCGCATGTTCAATGCCAGGCGGCCATATTGGGTGCGGTGCGCCTCGTCGCTGATGACGATGATGGCGTCGCGCTCCGAATAGGCATCCAACACCCGCTCGCGGTATTTTTGGATCAGGCCGAACACATAGCGGCGGTTCTGGTCTCGCAGCATCTTGCGCAAGGCGTCGCCACTGGAGGCCTGATCCGTCTTGCTGTTGGCGCGACCGGCATTGGTGTAGGTGGAGGCAATCTGGTCGTCCAGCTCCGTGCGGTCGGTGATGACCACAAAGGTGTAGCTGCCCGAGATCTTGCGGTGGATCTTTTCGGTCAGAAACACCATCGAATACGACTTGCCCGAGCCCTGCGTGTGCCAGAACACGCCCAGCTGCCCGGCCCGCACCTCGGCCCTGATCGTCGGATCGTCCGACGTGAGGCGCTCGATCACCCGGTTGACGCCAAGGTACTGGTGGTTGCGCGCCACGATCTTGTGTGTGCCCCCTTCGCTGGCATCAAACAGCACAAAGTTTTCGACGATGTCCAGCAGACGGGCCTTGTCCAGCATGCCCTTGAGCAAGATGGGCAACAGGGGCTGGTCCTTGCCCGGCTCGGGGTTGTCCTCGTCCAGCCGCTTCCAGCGGTAGAAGTGCTCGCGGGTGCTGGTCAGCGACCCATACTGTGCATCGTGGCCGTTGGAGATCACCACCAGCGCATTCCAGTGGAACAGGTGCGGGATGGTGTCCAGGTAGTCGCTGTAGTTCTTCTTGTAGGCGCTGTCGATGTGCACCTCGAAGCGTTTGAGCTCGATGAACACCAGCGGCAGGCCATTGACATAGCCGATCACGTCTGGGCGTCGCAGCCACAGGCGCCCGCGCACCCACAGCTCGCGCACGGCCTGGTAGCGGTTGTTGTCAGGGCGGTCGAAGTCGATCAGGCGCAGGCGCTTGTCCACCCAGCGGCCGGCTGCATCGCGGTACTTCACCGGCACGCCGTCGCGCAACAGCTTGTACTTCTCTTCGTTCAGGGCGATCAGCGACTTGGTGATGTCGTCCAGCAGCACCTGCGCCAGAGCCTGGCTGTAGGCCTCGGGTGGCAGGCCCGGGTTCAGACGCTTGAGCGCGGCCAGCACCTCGCGATTCAGCAGCACCTCGGTGTCGTTGCTGCGGCCCAGAAGGCTGTCGGGCCCGAAGTCCTCGTCGTCCTGGGCGAACACGGTTTGCCAGCCGAGCTGATTTTCCAGCAGTTCGGCCGTCGGCGCCTGGATTAACAGGTCTTCGGAATAGTCCTTCTTGGCCATCTTCTTGTTTCCCTCCAGCACCCAGGCCCGCCACGGGCGGCGCCCGGCTATCTTGTCAAGTCATGGTCGATCCGCTATCATTGCGGGCAAATGGGTTGCGACTACGCGGCCGGCGTTGGGCTCCTGGTACTACAGGGGCCCTTCTGCTTTCTGGGGTTCGGTTTTCGCTGCTCACGGAAACACCTTCAGCCCCATGCCCACCTTGTTGCCGGCCTTGTCCCGGTAGAACTTCCCCTCCAGCACCTCTGCCGCTCGGTTGGCCTGTTCCGGCCGTAGCACCGTCAAGCCGATCGGCCGCGCCGTCAGGTCGGCCAGTTGCAGGCCTTCCGAGTTGGTCTTCTTGTCGGCAATGATCAGGTCGAACGGCAAGGGGCGGTGGAAGTAGTTCGCACCGTCACGGATGCGGCGGAACTCCAGCTCCAGCTCAGCGTCTTCCTTGGCCCCGCGCGCTTCGCACACGATGTAGGTCAGCGCGTCGTCCTGGCCCGCGCCCTTGAGCAGCCGATAGATGCGCTCCAGCCCGAACTCCAGCGCCAGGTGGTACGGGTGGGCCGGGCTGTTGTAACGGTCCTTGAGCTTGCGCTTGTCGATCACCACAGCCACCAATTGGAAGTCGGCTTCGCCAATGATGTCGGTCAGCGTGTTGAGGAACGCCTCGCGCGGTTCTTTCGATAGCCGCGAGAAAGCCCCTTTCTTGCGCCGGATGTCCGCCTCGTGCAGCACCACCATGTCGTGGCCGAAGGTGGCGAACTTCAGTTGCCGGATGACCGGCGTCACCGCCTGCGCGTACTCGGCCTTGCGGAAGATGCAGAACGACAGCACGAACACCGGGTAGTCCGGGTCGATGGACGTGAGGCTGTGGTCACCGCTCTCGTCCACGTAAACGATGTAGTCGCTGTGGCCGCCACCGGCCCGAGGGATGACGTAGCTCGCCACCGGTTCGGTCATGCCGCGACCTCCTCGGGCAGACGGATGCCGGACACATCGAGCTGGCCAGACATCAGTTTGGGGAGTAAGAGGTCGCGGGTTCGGTTGAGTTTTGCGTTCTGCGCCGTCAGCTGCTGGACTTGCTCAAACACTGGCCGAACCAATCGTTCGAAGGCTTCGGCCACATCATTGCTAGGCTGAAGAACTGGAAGCGAATGCGCGTAGGTTCTATTCAGACCGGGCACAGCGGCATCGCTGCTGATGAAGTTCAACTGGTGCAACGCTAGAAAGAGCCAATAGGATGTCTGCGCAGGAACGATGTAGTACACCGTATCAATCGGGAAGCATGGCACAGGCGAGAAATACAAGCTGCCGACATTCCCCTTCCGGCCAACAACGATGGCACCGCTGCCTACCAGCGCCAGATTGTGAGTGCCGACGATGCCACTAGACCCATAGACCGGCACCATGCCATCCTTGCGGTCGGTGGATTTCAGCGCCTTACCGTAGTTCAGCGGAGCAATGTCTCCCAGTGGTTTCTGCTCCCACCCCTCCGGCACCCCATCCCTCACCGGCACCGATTCATGGCCAGGAAAGCGCAGGTGCACGAACCACTCGCGGTACAGACGGCGGGCGGCTTCCTCGAGCAAGGCGATGCGACGCTGGTTGGTGGCGATCAGATCGTCGTATACGGACAAGCAATCAACGATGCGAGCCTGGTCGGCCAAGTCAGGCAAATTGAACTCGTATGCTGCAATGTCTTTGCCGCTGATGTGTGGGATGTTGGCGCCTGTGGTGATCCGGTGAATGTGCGCGGAAAACTCGGGAGCCGCCAAGACGTAGCGAATGAAGCTCGTCAGTGCCAAGCCTGGCTTACCGCGCAATCGGCAAACTCGCTGCACAAGGAGCGCAGGTAAGTCCTCCGGCTTGATCCAGGCCATCTTTAGCCCATCCCCGACGATGGGGCGATCCATGGCGAGGATCACATCGTTCTCTGCGAGCTGGTAACGCTCCAGTTCATCGCACTCCGCTGTCGGCCACTTCTTTGTCTTATCGCCCCAGCGGATGTAGCCCTGCTGGACGTTGTCACCGCGCAGTAGACGAACTCCATCCGAATCCGCATCAAGAAAGCCAGCGCTCTTGAAGGCGAAGCCAACCAGCATCTCGGTCACGTCACCGAGCTGCGTCATCCCAGCAACTCCTCAAAGTTGCCGGCAATCCGACCCGCCAGTTCCACCGCCTTGTCGTTCAGGTCGGCAAGCTCATCGTGGATCTCACGCAGTTTTTCGACGAAGTCATCTTCATCTTCGGCCGCTGCTGCCGCCACCCCCACGTAGCGCCCCGGCGTGAGCGAATAGTCGTTGGCGGCGATCTCATCCAGCGTGACGGACTTGCACAGGCCTGGTACGGCGTCGAACACGCCATCCGGAAAGCGACTATGCAACCAATGCACCTGATGGATGAAGTAGACGGCCTGCTTCAGCGCGTCGAGCACCGCGTCGCGCACGGTGGGGGCTTCGTCCTTCTTGACGTCGGCGGCCAGCAAGGCACGCTTGGCCTCGCGCGCGGCCTTGCCGTCGAAGGCCTTGCTCTGCCGGGCACGTAATTGCTTTTCTGCGCTGTCCAGCAGCTTGAGCCACTGCTTGTGGCGGGCTTCCAGGGTCTTGCCCATGGCTTTGAGCTGCGGCGCCAGGGCATCGAGTGTGGCTTGCAGCGCCACCTGCCCGGCGTGGTTGGCAAGGTCGGCCTGGGCGACAGCGGCGCGGGCTTGGGTGCAGGCAGTCAGCAGTGCCACGATGGCATCTGCCGCGTGAGTGTCAGCGTGGGCGGCAGCCAGGTCTGCCTTGAATGCGTCGAGCTTAGCCTGAGTGAGTTGCGCATCCTCGGGCTGGTCGGCGTTCAGTTCGGCCAGCGTGGCCCTATGCGCGAACTGCTGCAGCTGGGTGGCCAGGCCTTCCACCGCAGCGGTGTCGGCGGCGATGCGCTCGGGTATGGCGGCCAGCCATTCCTCCACCTTCCGCTGGTAGCGGGCGACGAGCGCCACGAACTTCTCAGTCTCGCCCCGGTACAGCCAGACGATGGCGTTGAGGTTGGCGTGCTGCTCTTCGGTGAAGACGTGCGAGCGCGCCGAAACGACGTGGTAGACGTTGCGCGCGTCGATCATCAGCACCTGGTCTTGCAGGTCCTGCGGCTTGCCCTTGTCGAAAAACCACAGCGTGCAGGGCAGGCTGCGGGTGTAGAAAAACTTGTTGCCGATGGCCATCATCACGTCGACGTGGCCGGTCTTGACCAGCTTTTCGCGGATGTCGCGGTCTTTGTTGCCGGCATCTGAGGCGCTGGACGCCATCACGAAACCGGCGCGGCCCGTGTCGTTCAGGTAGGCGTAGAAATACTGAATCCACAGGCTGTTGGCGTTGCTGATGGCGCCGGTCTTGGCATTGGTGCCGGGCAGACCGAAGGGCAGACGCCCGCTGTCTGTGGCCTGGCCCTCCACCTTCTTGGTGTCCACACCGTCCACGTTAAAGGGCGGGTTGGCCATGACGAAATCGCACTGGCCGATGAGGTGATCCACCTGGTCGTAAAAGGTGTTGCCCTGCCGGATGTTGGAGGCATCCAGCCCATGCACCACCAGGTTCATGCGCGCGAGCTTGGTGTTGGTGTCGCTTTTTTCCTGGCCGTGGAAGGTGACGGCGTCGTTGGCTAGTCTGTGGCGCACGTCTTCGATGAAGTGGCCGGTCTGCACAAACATGCCGGCAGATCCGCAAGCCGGATCCAGCACCAGGCCGTGGTCGGGCTCGATGATGTTGACGATCATGCGCACCAACGAGGGCGGCGTGAAGAACTCGCCGCCTTCCTGCGCACCGCTCATGGCGAACTTGTTGAGGAAGTATTCGTAGATGCGCCCGAACACGTCGCCGGTGGCTGCCTTGATGGCGGGGCGGTCGAAGATCTTCACCAGCTCGGCCAACAGGTCGGTCTCGAAGGCCGGGTAACCGCGCGGCAGCGCGCCCTTCAGCACCTCATATTCGGCCTCGATCACGTCCATGGCGCGGTCGATCACCTCGCCTACGTTCGCCCCTTGCGGCAGGCTGGCGATGCGGTCGAAGCGCGCCGTTTCGGGCAGGTAGATGGCGGCCTTGCCCTGAAAGCCCAGCTTGATCAGTGTCTCGCGCTGGGTGGCCGGCACCTGCGGCGGGATGTCGGCCTCGATCTCGGGCAGGTAGGCCTTGAAGCGGTTGTCGGCATGGCGCAGGAAGATCAGGCCGAGCACCGGCATGGCGTATTCGGCGGCGGTGAGCTTGGAGTTGGCGCGCAGCTGGTCGGCGGCTTCCCAGAGTTCGTTTTCGAGTTGCTGGACGTTCATGGGGCCATTTTCAGGCATGAACAGCGCACCTCACGCCTGCAGCAGCCCCGCCACGCGCGCCTGCAGGGCCTCGGGCTGCGCCTGTGCGGGCGGCACGGGTGCGCCCACATTCAGCCCCACGCGGTTGAACAGGCCGCGCCGGAACGGTCGCACCATGGCGCCGCCCTGCTCGATGCGGCTGAAGTACGAGCCCCACAGGTTGGTCAGTGCCATGGGGATCACGGGCACGTCCAGGCCGTCGGCACGCGCACGGTCCAGGATCTTGACGATGCCACCCTTGAAGGGCTGCAACTGCCCGTCGCGGGTGATGCCGCCCTCAGGGAAGATGGCCAGCAGATCACCCTCGCGAAGCACCTGCGCGGCGCGCTCGAAGGCGGCCTCGTAGGTCTTGGGGTCTTCCTTGTAGGGCGCCACCGGGATGGCCTTGGCCAGGCGGAACAGCCAGCCCAGCACAGGCACGCGGAAGATGCGGTGGTCCATGACAAAGTAGATCGGGCGCGGGCTGGCCGCCATCAGCAGCACGGCGTCGACGAAGCTCACGTGGTTGCAGGCCAGCACGGCTGCGCCCTGCACGGGCAGGTTCTCGTCGCCCTGCACCTTGAAGCGGTACACCAGGCGCGAGAGCACCCAGGCCACGAAGCGCAGCAGGTATTCGGGCACCAGCAGGAAGATGTAGGTGGCCACCACCGCGTTCGCCAGCCCGGTGAACAAGAAAATTTGCGGCACGCTGAAGCCTGCACCCAGCAGCGCTCCCGCGATCAGCGAGCTGGCGATCATGAACAGCGCGTTGAGGATGTTGTTGGCCGCGATGATGCGCGCGCGGTGCGTGGGCTGGGCGCGCATCTGGATCAGCGCGTACATGGGCACGCTGTACAGACCTGCAAACAGCGACAGCAATGCCAGGTCCAGCATCACGCGCCAGTGCGCACCGATGTCCAGAAAGGCCGCCAGGCCCATGACTTCGGACGGCGGCAGCGCACGCGAGGCAAAGTACAGGTCGATGGAGAACACGCTCATGCCGATGGCCCCGAGCGGTACCAGACCGATCTCGACATGGCGGCGCGAGAGCACCTCGCACAGCAGCGAGCCGATGCCAATGCCCACCGAGAACACCACCAGCAGCAGCGAGGCCACCTGCTCGTTGCCGTGCAGCACCTCCTTGGCAAAGCTGGGGAACTGGCTCAGGAACACCGCGCCGAAGAACCACATCCAGCTGATGCCCAGCAGCGAGCGGAACACCACGATGTTCTGGTGCGCCAGCCTGAGGTTGCGCAGGGTCTCGCTCACCGGGTTCCAGTTGACTTTGAGGCCCGGGTCGGTGGGGGGCAGCGAGGGGATGAACTCCGACAGCACCCGCCCCACGATGGCCGCCCCCACGCAGGCAAAGCCCACATGGTGCGCGCCGATCTCGGGCACGGCGATGATGAGCCCGCCCGCCACGTTGCCCAGCAGAATGGCGACGAAGGTGCCCATCTCCACCATGCCGTTGCCGCCGGTCAGCTCGCGCTCGTTGAGCACCTGCGGCAGGTAGGCGAACTTGACCGGCCCGAACAGCGTGGAATGCAGCCCCATGAGGAAGGTGCAGCCCAGCAGCACCGGCACGTTGTGCGCAAAAAAACCCCAGGCGGCCAGCGCCATGATGGCCATCTCCAGGCGCTTGACGAAGCGGATCAGCACCTTCTTGTCGTACTTGTCCGCCAACTGCCCGCTGGTGGCCGAAAACAGCAGAAACGGCAGGATGAACAGCGCGCCAATCACCAGCCCAGCCATCGCGGGCTGCAGCCAAGACACGTTGATCTGGTAGGTCACCATCACCGTGAAGGCAAACTTGAACAGGTTGTCGTTGGCGGCGCCGGAGAACTGCGTCCAGAAGAAGGGCGCGAAGCGGCGCTGGCGCAGCAGGGCAAACTGGTTCGGGTCCTCATGCGCTCTGGCGGGGGCGCTAGCGCTGGGGGGTTGGGCGCTCATGGGTTGCTCCTTGAGTCGTATTTATCGTGGCTCAGGCACTCTTGCGATGCACTGCACCGGCAAAGGCTTGTCCGCCTGGGGCGCCATTCTGCACGCGGGTTTTGACGAGCCTGATTTGCCCGCCGATGGCCGAATGCAACGCGGTCAGTACCGGCAGTGCCGCCGCGGCTGCGAACAGGTGCTTGAAGCTGTGGCCCGACACACCGTACCCGGCGGCGGCAAACACAGCGTGGTCACCCAGTTCCAGCAGCTTGGCCGCGCCATAGCAGGCGACCACTGCGCCCAGGTGCAGGGCCAGTGCGCCGGGGCGCCGGGGCATGGCGGCCAGCGCCAGTGCGGCCCATGGCAGGGCCTGTTCGGCCCGGTGGCCACGCTGCGGCGCCGGGGTGGCAAAAGGTGGGAGGTGAGACTGGAACATGGGTTTTGCCTTCTGAGCGGGGTGGACGATGGAGCGCAGTGTGCGCAAGCCCGCTTCATTTGCGGCCGAAAAGTGGCGCAAGGGGCTACTTTCAGGACTTAAGGTATCCATAATTGATGCCCATGAGCACCACCGCCGACCTCGTCACCGCCCTGAAGAAGGAACTCAAGTCCGCCCAGATGACCTATGCCGACCTGGCGCAGCAACTCGGCATGGCCGAGTCCAGCGTCAAGCGCATGCTGGCCAAGGGCGACATGCCGCTGTCGCGCATCGACGCCATCTGCCGCGCCCTGGCGCTGGACTTTGCCGACCTGGCGCGGCGCGTGGCCGACAACCAGCCGCTGCTCCAGGAGCTGACCCACGAGCAGGAAAAGGCCGTGGTGGCCGACAAGAAGCTGCTGCTCATGGCCATCTGCGTGCTGAGCCAGTGGACGCTGGAGCAGGTGACCGCGGCCTACCGCCTGACCGAGGCCGAATGCATCCGGTACCTTGTGCAGCTCGACCGCATCGGCATCATCGAACTGCGCCCGCTCAACCGCTACCGCCTCAAGCTGGCCAAGACTTTCCGCTGGCGCCCCCACGGCCCGGTGATGAACTACTTTCGCGAACACGCGCTGCTCGACTACTTCGCGGGCGGCTTCGACGGCCCCGGCGAAGGCGTGCTGCTGGTGCACGGCAACATCAGCCGCGGCCTGGCGCCCACCTTCATGGAGCGCATGCAGCGCGTGGCACAGGACTTTGCCCAGCAGCACCTGGCCGACCAGCGCCTGCCCGAAGCCGAGCGCGAGGGCTACACGCTGCTGCTGGCCCTGCGCAGTTGGGAGTTTGAGGCGTTTGCACAGATGCGGCGCTAAAAATGCTATTTTTTATATAGCATCAAGCGCTTATCCATCAAGCGCCAGGAGCTGTTTTCATCCCTTTTTTGCCGTGCGTACTCGGGCATGGTGCGAGCAGGGGCACTGGCACCTTCAGCCCGGCGGCCAACATCGCGACCACGACGGCGATGGCATCACCAACCGCCACGATCGCCAGCCCGAGAACCCGCGCCGGCACGGATGCCTCGCGCGCTGAACGCTATGACGTGAGAGCGTCCACCCGTGCAGTCTGCTCCCGCAGGAATTTCTCGCATTCCAGGGCCGGCAGTGGCCGGCTGCAGAAGTAGCCCTGCACCTCATCACAGCCCTGTGCGCGCAGCGCTTCGAGCTGCTCCTGGGTCTCCACCCCTTCGGCAATGGTCTGCAGCCCCAGGCTGGACGCCATACGGATGATGGCATTGACGATGGCCCAGTCTTCCATCTTGGTCATGATGTCCTGCACGAAGGACTTGTCGATCTTGAGCTTGTAGACCGGGACGCGCTTGAGGTAGTTGAGGGATGAATAGCCGGTGCCGAAATCATCGATGGACATGCGCACGCCGCGCGAGCGCAGGTCGGCCATGATGGCAATGGCCCGGTTCGGGTCGTTGCTGGCCACGCCTTCGGTCAGCTCCAGCTCCAGGCATTCGGGGTTGACACCCGCATCCTGCAGGATGCGGGTGACAAGATCGGGCAGGTTCGGGTGCCGGAACTGGATGGCCGAGATGTTCACGGCCATGATCATGGACGGCATTCTGCTGCCCATCCAGCGCGCCAGTTGCTGCACCGCAGTGCGCAAAACCCACTCCCCGATGGGCAGGATCAGCCCGCTCTTTTCCGCAATGGGAATGAACTCGGCCGGGGACACCATGCCCAGTTCCGGGTGCTGCCAGCGCAACAGGGCCTCGACGCCGATGATCCGGCCGGTCTTGAGACTGCGCTGGGGCTGGTAGTGCAGCGCCAGCTGGTTGCGCTCCAGAGCGCGGCGCAAAGCGCCTTCCAGCATCAGGGTGCGGGCCGATTGCGATTGCATGTCGGAGGAGTAGAAGCGGTAGGCATTTCGGCCGTCCTGCTTGGAGCGGTACATCGCCACATCGGCATGCTGCGCCAGGGACTCCAGATCGTGACCATCGTCCGGGTACATGGCGATGCCCAGCGACGGCGTCACCATCAGTTCATGCTCGCGGATCTGGATGGGGGCAGCGATCGCCTCGATCAGCTTGCGCGCCAGGTGCGCGGCCCCGTCGGCATCGGTGTTGGGCAAGACCAGCACGAATTCGTCCCCGCCCATGCGCGCCACGGTGTCCTGCTCGCGCACCTGCTGGCGCATGCGCCGCGCCACGGCAATGAGGAGCTCGTCGCCAATGCCGTGCCCCAGCGAGTCGTTGATGTTCTTGAAATGATCCAGATCGAGGAACATCAGCGCCAGCGGTTCGCCGTTGCGCTCGGCCAGGCTGAGGTCGTGTGCGAAGCGGTCGCTCAGCAGGGCCCGGTTGGGCAGGCCGGTCAGCAGATCGAAATGCGCCATCCAGCGGATGCGCTGCTCGTCGGCCTTGCGCTGGCTCACGTCGGAGAAGATGGCGATGAAATGCGTGGCTTCGCCCTCGGCGTTGGCAACCCGGCTGATGGTGAGCCATTGCGGATATACCTCGCCGTTCTTGCGCTGGTTCCACATCTCGCCCTGCCACAGATGATCCGCATGGATGCGGCGCCACATGCTGCCGTAGAACGCTGCATCGTGCCGCCCCGACGCCAGGATGCGCGGGTTGCGGCCGTGCACTTCTTCGGGGCGGTACCCGGTGATGGCGGAGAAGGCCGGATTGACCAGCAGAATTTTGTGGTGCGCATCCGTCACCATGATGCCGTCGTGGCTGTGCGAGAACACCTCGGCTGCCAGGCGCTCCTGCGCCTCGGAAGCTTTTCGCTTGATGGCACTGCCAATGAAATGGGTCACGCGCTCCATCAGGGTGAGGTCGTGCGGGTCCAGACCGGCCTTGCGCCGGCGGTGCACATCCAGCACGCCCAACACCTCGCGGGTGTCCGACACAATGGGTACGGACCAGCACGCCGCCAACCCCGCCTGATGCGCCATGGCGTGCACGATCGAGCGCAGGGGGCTATTGACCAGCGCCTGCGGCTCGCACGCTCCGGTGCTGAAATCCACCCAGCCCCTGGGGCCGTCGTCGTCCGTGGTGGGCGCAACCGCACGGGCTTGTGCCAGCAGGTCCTGCAGGGAGCCGACCGCCTTCGGTGCGATCTGGCCCGAGGTCTCGTCCAGCAGCCAGACCACACCCCGGTCGGTGGGCAGCAGCTCTTCCATCTTGCCAACCAGGCTGCGCAGGATCTGGTCGATGTCGGCATCGCTGGCAATCTGCTCCAGCGCAAAGGCGCGCAGGGTTTCCTTTTGGTGGTTCTGGTGCTGGACGGTGAGGTCCATGGTGGTGCCCGTCACCCGCACCGGTACCCCGGAGGCATCTCGGGAGACAAAGCCGCGGGCCAGTACCGGCACATAGCGGCCGGACTTGTGGCGCAGCCGCAGTTCCTCGACCACCACGCTGTCGTCCGAGCCCAGCACGCGCTCGTAAATCTTCCGGATCTTGTCCAGATCCTGGGGATGGATGCGCGACTTGAGCCGCACCGGCCCCTGGGGCATGTCATCCACGCCGTAACCCAGCATGTGCCAGCCCTGCGGCGAATAGTCGATCGTCTGGGTGACCAGGTTGCAGTCCCAGGGTGCATCGGTGGAGCCCTTGAGCACCAGTTCCAGCTGCGTCTGCGACTGGCGCAGCCGCTCTTCGGTGCGCTTGCGCTGGGCCTCATGTTCGAAGTAGCCCAGCGCAAAGTCGAGGTCCGAGGCCATCTCGGAGAGGAGGGCCTGGGCGTCGAGGTCAAAACTGCCCTCGTCACCGGCAATGAGAACGAAGACGCCAACCACTTCGGTATGGCGATGCAGCGGAAAAGCCACCACCGGCTGTGCGTTGGGGATGTCCTGGATCCAGATCTGCCGGTCTTCCCGGACCGCGGTGAACGCACTACCCAGCCCCTGGATGCCGGCAGCGCTGTCCGGATCGACCACCTGGCCGGGCTGAACCGCGCCGTTACCGTACGACGCCTCCACCACCAGGCCCCGCTGGCCCGACTCCAGCGTGCCAATCCACGCCAGCCTCATGCCCCCCAGGGTCACGGCCGTCTGGCAGATGCGGGTGAACAGTGTTTCTGCGGAGCTGCTCTGGACAATGGCCTGGTTGCAGGCGCTCAGGGCGGCATACAGGTGCGACTGGCGCTTGATTTTGGATTCTGCCAGGTGGCGCCGGGTCAGGTCCTGCAGGAGGATGATGCAGCGTTTGCTGCCATCCTCTTCGTCCAGGGTCCCCAGCTGCAGGCTGACATAGGCTTCGGTGCCGTCGCCCCGGCGAATGCTGCGGTCGACCGCATAGGTGTCAATCTCGCCGCGCATCAGGCGTTCCACGCCCTGCAGGTCCTGGGCCAATTCGTCCGGACGCACCAGATCGGCCCAGCCCAGATGCTCCATCTGCCCGGGGGTGTAGCCCACGATGTGGCAGAAGTGCTGGTTGAACCGCCCCCAGTGCGCGCGTGACAGGTCGCCGGTGGCAATGCCGATGAAGGGCAGGGAGAAAAAGCGCTCCATCAGCTGATCGGATCGGGCTTTCTGGGCCAGCGCTTCCAGCCGCTGGGTGCGGCGCACCTGGCGCCAGAACAGGCCCAGCACCACGCCCAGCGCCACAATCGCCAGCGTGCACACGGCGCTGACCCACCATGCCAGCACATGCACCGCTTCGAGCACCTCGGAGCGGTCGATCTTGGCTACCACACGCCAGTCGGTGCCGGCCACCGGCCGAAACGCTGCCAGCACCGGAACCTTGCGATGGTCTTCGCCCTGCACCAGCCCCGGCTCGCTGGCGCGCAGTGCAGCAGCAGCCGGCAGGCTGAGGTCTGACAAGGGCAGGCGCAGCTGCATGGCGGTGCCGCTGCGGTGGCGCAGCTCGTTCATGAACACCGCATCATCGCCTTCGCGCTGGACCAGCAGGGTCTCGCCACTCGGACTGGAGGTGGGCCAGGTCTGGATCACCGGAAACAGGAACCGGTCGGGCGAAATGCCCATCAGCACCACCGCCACCAGGCGGCGCTGCGCCCCGCTCACATCGAAGATGGGCAGAAGCCAGCGCAGATGCGGCCGCCCCTGTGCGTTCACGCTCAGGTCCATGCGCACGGCCTGCTCGGCCTGCATCAGGCGGGGCAGAAAGCTGTCGTAGCGCGGCGGCGATTCCGCCGAACCGGCAAGCGATGCCAGAACCTGTCCGTCCAGGGCGATCAGGTCGATGGTGTCGTAATCGAAAGCGGTCCGCAGCAGCGCAAAGCGCTGGAGGATGGCTGCCATCTGCGCCGTGCTGTCGGACGGCCGGACCTGCAGGCCCACCACCGCCTGGGCGAACACGGCATCGGCCGACAACATTTCGGCGTTCTTGTGGCGCTCGCCCAGCCAGTTCTCGATCTGGTCGGTCTTGAGGCGCGCAATGGCTGCCAGGTTGGCGTAGGCCTCGGCCTCGGCTTTGGGCCCCTGGATCCGTACCACCATCCAGCCGGTCAGGGGCAACAGCAGCGCCAGGGTGGCCAGCACCAGTGCAAAACGTGCGGTCGTGGCCTTGCCCGTGGAATGCAGGTTCATGAATCGGTCGTTCAGGACGAACCCAGGGCCTTGCGCTCGGCAGGGCGCTCCAGGCGGGTGGCCGAACCGCCCTGCAGCAAGGGCTCGGCGTACTGCGCGCCCAGCTTGAACACGTTGACGCCGGCCACCAGGTCCTGGGCCTGCAGTTTCAGGCTGTCGGCGGCGGCGGCCATTTCTTCGACCAGCGCTGCGTTCTGCTGCGTCACCTGGTCCATGTGGTTGACCGCCTCACCCACCTGCGCCACACCCAGGCTCTGTTCGCTGCTGGCCGCGCTGATCTGGCTCATCAGGTCGGTCACGCGCCGGATGGCAGAAACCACCTCGGTCATGGTGGAACCGGCCTGATCCACCTGCGCCGTCCCTTGCTCGACGCGCTCCACGCTGGCAGTGATGAGGTTCTTGATTTCCTTGGCGGCTTCGGCCGAGCGGCTGGCCAGGCTGCGCACCTCGGTGGCCACCACGGCAAAACCCCGGCCCTGCTCACCGGCACGGGCGGCTTCGACGGCGGCGTTGAGCGCCAGGATGTTGGTCTGGAAGGCAATGCTGTCGATCACGCTGATGATGTCTGCGATCTTGCGCGAGCTGTCGTTGATGCCCTTCATGGTTTCGACCACCTGCGACACCACCTCGCCGCCCTTCACGGCCACGCTGCTGGCGTTCAGGGCCAGGTTGTTGGCCTGGCGGGCGTTTTCGGCGTTTTGCTGCACTGTGGAGTTGAGCTCTTCCATGGACGCTGCCGTCTGCTCCAGGGCACTGGCCTGGCTTTCGGTACGCGATGCAAGGTCGTGGTTGCCCTGGGCAATCTGCACGCTGGCCGTGGCCACGGCATCCGCGCCTTCGCGCACATGGTTGACCACCCCGCCGAGCTTTTGCTGCATTTCGATCAGCGACTTGATCAGCTGCCCGGTCTCGTTCGTGCCGTAGGCATGCATGCGGGTCGTGAGGTCGCCGGCTGCCACGGCATTGGCCAGCGTCACGGCATCGCGCATGGGCACGGTGATGCTGCGCACGAACACATAGACCATGCCGCAGGCCCCGATCACCAGCAGGACCAGCAGCCCCAGCGTCCCATAGGCAAGCCACTGCGCCTGCGAGGCCCGGCGCTGGAGTGCCTGTGCCAGCACCTGGGTAGCCTGGTTGTTGAATTCGTAGATACCGTCGATGGTGCGCGTGAATTCATCGAAGTAGGCTTCGGCCGTGACGGTAGCGTCCGGGGGGGCAATGAGCCCTTCTTCAGCCATTTTCAGGGTCCGGTCGATCTGCTCGCGCTGCTTGCGGGCCGCGTCCTGCAGCGCCTGGCGCACGAGCGGATTGACATCCGTGGCCTTGGCCAGGTTACGGAAAAAGTCATCCTGCGCCTGCAACGCCTGACGATGCAGGCCCTGCATGCCGGCACGGCCTTCGGGAGGCATCGTGCCCTGCGTGATGAAGGCGGCGCCGCGTGCGCGCATCTGCCCCATGTACTCGGTCAGCGTCGGCGCCTTGACCAGCACCGCCTGCGTCAACATGTGGGTATCGAGCCGGGCGTCGAGCGAGAGGCCGAAGGCATCCATCACGGTTTCGCCCACCAGAAACTGGCGTGCAATCATGTCGGTGTGGCGGCGCGTGCTCTCGGCCGCCTGCAATTGCTGGCTGGCCACGCCCTGCTCCAGCGCCACCCATTCCTGGCGGCGCTCCGCCCAGACGGATGCAATCTGCTGCGACGCGCGGGTGTCCTTGAGCCCCTGCTCGACGATGCCGATGGCCTGCGTCAGCGACTGCGCCATGGCCGGGCGGCGCTGCGCCAACGTGGCATTGCCGCTGAGCGCACTGGCCGACAGACCGCGGTGCGTCTGGGAATACTGGATGACCCGGTTGATGTTCCCCATCACCTTGCCACCCTCGAGCTGCCGCTGGGCCTGGGCCACGTCCTCGACGGCCAGGCGCATGTACAGACCCGTGGGGATGGCCACCATCACGAAGGCAACAAAACCCTGGATCAGAAACTTCTGGGCCAGGCTCAGACGGTGCAGGATAGACATAGCAGGTAGGGAGGTTGGGTTAGGAGCAGCTACACCGGTGGACCCAGGAACCACAAAACAACGACAGGCCAAGGCACCGGCAACCGGACTGGCACGGTGCACCCCACAGGGCGTTGCTGCGCTGTGAGCCCACCCGCCGCGCCAACGTTTTGTTACTATAAAGAAGAATCCGGCTTACCACAACGCCTTAAAAAAGGTATTCACAGTACCTAAATACCGGTAGTACCTTGCGGGGCACAGGTCCACTGTCACTCGCCCGCCATGCCGGCACGCTACCGACATGCTAACCGCGCTGGCCGCGTTCATTGTTGATCACATAGCGCGTCAGCGCTGCCACGCTGTGCCGGCCCAGCTTGCGCATGATGTTGCGGCGGTGCACCTCCACTGTGGACGGGGCGATGTTGAGCATGACGGCGATCTGGCCGGAAGTGCAGCCTTCGGCGACAAGTTTGAGCACCTGCCGCTCCCGCGGGCCCAGCACCGCATTGGAACGGCCCGCGCCATGCTGGCCCACCAGCGCCCCTGTGACCACACCCGCCACATCCGGGCACAGATAGGTGCGCCCGCTGAGCACGTTGCGAATGGCGCGCAGCAGCTCGTCACTGCCCTCGGCCTTGGTGACATAGCCCGTGGCACCGGCATGGAACATGTCCAGCACCGGCTGCTGGCCGGAATGGGCGGACAAGGCCACCACCATCACGTGCGGCAAGGCGGCGCGCAGCATGCGGGTGGCTTCAACGCCATCGAGGCCCGGCAGGTCGAGATCGATGCAAACCACCTGCGCCTCTTTCTGGCGGGCCAGCTCGAGCACCTGCACACCATCACCCGTGTGGCCCACCACGTCCATGTCGGGCTGCGATTGCAGCAGATGCGCCAGGGCCTCGCGGAACATCGGTTGGCGGTCGGCCAGAAGGATGCGGACGGCGGCGGCGGCGGGGTGGTGCATGGGGCTGGAATTTCAACACAGATCGGCGCACCAGCAGCCAAAGCCCCTGAGGGACCCTGTGCAACTCCACGGCACGCAACAAAGCCGATGGCGGCCTCAGCCCGTGCAGAACACCGTCAGCACGCCCGTGTAGCCATACAGGTGCTGGTGCGCAATTTCACCGCCGGCAAAGAAACCGACCAGGGGCACGTCGCCCAGCGCATGGCGCACGATCTGCAGCTCGGCACCAGGGCCGCCAAAATGCGGCCCGCCCCGCCCGGAACAGCTCACGTAGAGGGCGCCGGCAATGTGCCTCCCGGCAGGCCCGGCTGCTGCGTCCTGCGGCGCTTCGGCGCCCGCCGGGCGGGCCAGCACATCGACTTCATCGGGCGCGAGTTCTTCGCGGATTTCGGCGCAGATGCGCATGAGGTCTGCGCGGGCCGCGGCCACATTGCGCTGGCAGAAGGCCAGCCGCATGCCGGGCTCGACCATGTCGGCCAGGGCCACGCCATGGCGAGCACCATCGAGGCCGATGATGTGCCGCACCCGGGTATCGGTGCCGAAGTGGCCGGTGCGTCCCTCGGGGGCGCCATCGGCATCCATCAGGCCTGCCAGGGTGGTGCGTACCCGCTGCACGGCCAGCTGAGGATCGCCGTCAAGCGACACATCGAGCGTGTGCAGCAGCACATCGAGCGCCGGTTCGCCATCGAGCTGCAGTACGACGTTGTCTTTGGCCGCGGTGATGCGGTGCGTCGGCCCCACGGGCTGGCAGCCCTGCGTGACGCGTGAGAGCAACTGCACCCCGGCACCGAAGGCCACGCCCGAAAGCCCGCCATCAAACACCCCGCCCGCGGCCCCCTGCCCCGCCAGGTTACCGCTGCCGCCGACGGCAAACTGGACATTGCGCCCCCGGCTGGCAGACAGCCCCCCGAACACGTAGCCGCTGCCGGTGCGGGCGGCCATCTCGGCAATCAGGCCGGCCACATCGGGCGTATGGCCATCGGCATGCACCAGCGCCGTGTGCGCCCGGAAAGCCCCGGCCCCGCCGCGCGGCAGCGGCGCCACGCCCGAAAACACCCGGTAGTGGTCACAGGGCAGGTCGAGCAACATGACCGAGAGGGCCGGTTCGTCAAAGTATTCGGCATTGCTGGCGCATACCCCCACCCCCACGGTGCCACTCCAGTCGGTGACGTCGGGCAGCTCGGCGCTCAGGAGATCGAGCAGCTCCTGCGCCGCATCGGCGTAGTGGTCGGTGATGTAGAGCAGGCCCAGGGTGGGCGCCTGGGCGTAGGCCGGCTGGACCATCTGGGCGCGCAGCTGGGCCAGCACCAAGGCGACAGCCATGCGCCATTGCGGGTGGGTTGCGTGGCCGGTGGGAAAGCGCTTCATGGATTGACCGTTCCGGGAGGGCAAGCCACCCACGGCAGGGACGCCCACCGCGTCCGCAACCTGCTCAGCGCGGCCTTGCCGGTCAGCGGGCGTGGCAGGGCGGCGCAGGAACTCATCGGCAGTGGCGATTCAACGCGCCGTTTTGGACGCCGGACGCCGGGTGGCAGCCTTTTTGGCAGGGGCCTTCTTGGCTGGTGTCTTGCGCGCTACGGCTTTGCGAGCCGGTGCGGACTCGGCCGGCGCTGCCGCAGCCTTGCGCGGGGCTGCGCGCCGGCTGGCCCCCTGAACGCTTTGCACGCCCTTGGCAGCCATCTGGCTGGCCATTTCGGTGGCCGTCTTGAGGGCTTCCTTGGCCAGGCCGGTGGCCATGTTGCGGGTGGTGTCCAGGGCGGTCTGCTTGGCCGCATCCTTCATGGCGTTGGTGGCAATCTGCTGAAACTGCTGCGTGAGCGCACCCCACCACTGCAGGGGGTCGATCATGCTGGCCGACGCATCGGCCTTGGCCGCACTCGCCTTGGTGTCTTTTTCTGGCGCGGGCGCCTCGGCCGAGGCCATGTCGGCCATGCGGCTGGCCGCACCCGTGACGGCATGGGCAGCACTGGCCAGGGTTTCACCCGCCTTGTGCACCCCTTCCATCACCGTGTCGGCGGTCTTGAGCTTGAAGGCGTTGGCCACGTCGCCCATGCTGAAGTTCATGCCCTTGAGCGTGGCCAGGGTCATTTTCTGGACCTCCAGCGCCTGGATGGTGGCCGCCAGCGCACGCGAATTCTGCTCCAGCCAGAACTGCACGGCCTTGAGTTCGTCGATGCGTTTTTCCAGCTCTTCGACGCTGATGGTCGGCGCTACCCAGTTGGAGAGGTTGGGCATCTGCGGAATGTTGCCGGTGGCGCCCTTGGCCAGGTTCTGCAGGAATTCGAAACCGGGCACAAATTTGCCGAAACCAGAGATAGATGTATCGCTCATGGCCGCTCCGATGGAATGGGTGACAAAGATGTGGACAGCTTACCCGAAGCCGGCCCGTATGGCACCTGCCGGAGGTGCAGGAGGGCGGCATTTGCACCGCCCCCCATCCCGGCAGCCGCTGACGGCCCTGCCCGGAATCAGTGTTTCATGGCAGCGCCATGACCCGCATGCGCTGCGGGCGCCTGCAGGGTCACGGGCACCTGCAGTTGCAGCTGGCTCTCAACCCCTTGAGCGTTCTTGAACACCAGCGTCAGCGGCACCAGGGTGTCTTTGGCCAACGGGGCCTTCAGGTCCATCAGCATGACGTGGTAGCCGCCAGGTTTGAGTTCCAGGGCCTTGCCTGCGAACAGGTCCAGACCGGGCACGGCGCGCATTTTCATGACGTCGCCTTCCATCTTCATTTCGTGCAGTTCGGTCACGCCTGCGGCGGGCGATTCGGCGCGCACCAGGCGCGTGGCTTCGTTGGCCGTCAGGCGCATGAAGGCGCCGGTGGCTTTCTGGCCCTGGACACTGGCACGGGCCCAGGCGCCTTCGGCGGCCACCGGGGCAGCGGTCTGGGCCTGGGCGGCACCCGCCAGCAGGGCCGCAGAGAACAACAGGGGGGTGGTGATGCGATGCAGTTTCATGGTGATCTCGGATAAACAGGTGAAAGGAGAAAAACGAAGGAGCGACAAGCCCTGCAGCCAGCCAGGCGCGCATGGGCAGCACGTGCAGGCGGGGCAGAAAAAAATGAATGAAAATGACATCCAGCCCTTTTAAATCAAGCGCTAGAAGCTATTTTATTTATAGCAAATGATCCGGCGGGCCGCGCGCCTGCAGGGGTGCTGCCGTTCGTGCGGTGTGCGGCACCCTCGCGCGGATGCAGCGCTGGCACGCGTGTATGGGTTCGACTTGCGCAGCTGCCACAGTGGCTGGCCCGGGGGCTGCAACGGGCACGCACAGGGGGCAGTCCAGAGCGTGGCCCGCTTGCTGCGGGACCGGGTCGCCCGCCCACAGGTTGTGCATGGTTCCAGCACCGGAGCACAGGCGCTCGACGGAGGGCAGCACCACCAACGGGGACGCCGCAGCAACCCCCAGCGTCAGCGCCCACCACGCCAGCAGCATGCGGGCAAACGGGTGACAGCGGCGCAGGAAGTGCATGGCCAGATTGTAGGAGTCCCCGGGGCGCAGGCGCTCCATCGCTTGACGGCAGTCAATCCGGGCTGCTGCGGTGCAACCGCGCCCGCAGGCCGCTGGAGCGCTGCGTGCGCTGCGCCACCGCCTGGGCCAGCATGCCGGGCTGTGCCGATACCAGCGTGAACGCCCGGCGTGCGCGCGTGATGCCGGTGTAGACCAGCTCGCGGCCCAGCACCGCACCGGCGCGCGGCGGCAGCACCAGCACGGTGTGCTCGAACTCGGAGCCCTGGCTCTTGTGCACCGTCATGGCGAAGGCCGTCTCCACCTGCGCCAGCCGCGCCACGCCGACCGAGCGCAGCAGCGCGCCGTCGGCAAAATACACGCGCAGGCCGCCGCCCGCCGTGGCGGTCGGCAGCGCGATGCCGATGTCGCCATTGAAGACGCCCAGCGCCGCGTCGTTGCGCGTGACCATGACCGGGCGCCCGGCATACCACTCGCCCCGCACCTCCAGCCGCCCTGCGGCGCGCAGCGCAGCCTCGACCGCGCGGTTCAGCCCGTCGGCGCCCCACTCGCCCTCGCGCACCGCGCACAGCAGGCGAAAACGCTCGAACGCGGCCAGCACGCCGCGCACCCAGTCGGCGTGCGTGGTGGCGTCGTGGTCCGGGGGCCGCAGCGCCATGGCATCAAGGTAGTCACCGTAGCAGGCACGGGCACCCGGCCGCCCGTGCAGCGCCAGGCGCACCACCGCCTCGGGCGCGCAGCCCTCCAGCGCCTGCAGCGCCCCAGAGGTGTCGTCCGCCAGAACACGGCGCGCCCCAGCCGCATCACCCCGGTTCACCGCCAGCGCAAGCTGTCCGATGGGGCCGCCAAAGCGGCGGCTCTCGCGCAGCATCACGGTGTGCTGTGCCAGTGCGAGCGCCACCCCACCGGCATCCAGATACTGCGGTGGCACGGTTTCGCCCGCCGCCGCCAGCGCGTAGCGCGCCGTCTGCGGGCTGTAGCAACCGGCCTCGGCATCGCGGCACAGGTCGCCGAGTACCGCACCCGCCTCCACCGAAGCGAGCTGGTCCTTGTCTCCCAGGAACACCACGCGCGCACTGGCTGGCAGGGCATCGAGCAGCGCGGCCATCATCTCCAGGTGCACCATGGAGGCCTCATCGACGATGAGCACGTCCACGTCCAGCGGGTGGGCGGCGTGGTGGCGGAACTGGCGCGTGTCCGGCCGTGCACCCAGCAGGGCATGCAGCGTGCGCGCCGCGCCCATGCGCTGGGCAAAGGCGTGCAAATCCAACGCATCGCCGAGGCGCTCCTGCAGGTCGGCCAGCGCCGCGTCGATGGATTGCTTGAGCCGCGCCGCCGCCTTGCCGGTGGGCGCGGCCAGCGCCACGCGCAGGCGCTCGGGCTGCGGGTCCACCGCCAGCAGCAGCGCCAGCAGGCGGGCAGCGGTGTAGGTTTTGCCGGTGCCTGGCCCGCCGGTGATGACGGCCAGGCGCGAGCGCAGCGCCACGGCGCAGGCCAGCTTCTGCCAGTCCACACCGTGCGCAGGCGCAGCCGCCCCGGCGGCGGGCGCGAACAAGCGGTCCAGCCATTGGCGCACGCGGGCTTCATCCACCGGCTGCGGCGTGGCAGTGCGCTCGGCCAGCGCCTGCACCACGCACGTTTCGTAGGCCCAGTAGCGGCGCAGGTACAGCAGCGGCGCCTCCGCGCTGCCGCCCAGCACCAGGGGCTGGCCCTGGTCATCGCCCGGGTCGGCCTGGCGCACCACGGGGCTGGCGCGCAGCGCGGCCAGCCAGTCGCCCAGGGCGTGCGGAAGTGTGGGCCACACGCCCTGCAGGGCCTCGTGCGCATCCACCGGCCAGCCAAGCACGGCGGCGGGGTCGCGCACCAGGGGCGCGAGCGGCAGGCAGGTGTGGCCGCGCCCTTCCAGGTGCGCCAGCAGGGCGGTGGCCACCAGCAGGGCGGGCTGCGCCTGCGGATCCAGCTCGGCCACAAAGGCCGCCAGCGCCGTGTCGAGCCTGCGCAGCCAGCCCGCGTCGCTCCAGTGGCGCAGGGTGTCAAGGGTGGGGGTCATGCACCAGCCTCCCCGCAGGTGAAAAGAACATCCAGCGCATCCAGCAGCGCCAGCGGCGGTGCCAGATGGCGCACGCCCTGGCACGGGCCGTCAATGCCGCGCAAAAAGAAGACCAGCGCACCGCCCAGCTGCTGCTGCGGCAGGTAGGCGTCCCCCAGCCGCGCGCGCAGCAGGCGGTGCAGGGCCAGCAGGTAGAGCGCGGCCTGCACGTCGTAGCGGTGCGCAGCCATGGCGGCGTCGAGCGCCTCCCGGGTGTAGGCACCGCCGTGCTCACCAAGGTGGTTGGATTTGTAGTCGAGCACCCAGTAGCGCCCGCCGTGCTCGAACACCAGGTCCGCAAAACCCATGAGCATGCCGCGCAGCTCGCGCTCGGGCAGCGGGGGGCGATCCATCCCTGGCAGCAGGTGGGTACGGCACAGGGCATCCACGTCGGCGGCGCGCAGGCAGCGCGTGGGCAGCCAGAACTCCATCTCGGGCAGCAGGGTGCCCAGCGCACGCAGGGGCGCGCCCACCCCGGCCAACGGCGTGCCCACCACGGCGGTGAGCCAGTGCACGACTTCCTCGGCGCGCTCGCCATGGCCTGCGCGCTCGCAGCGGCGGCGCAGGCGCCCGGTCAGCGCCGCGTCGTCCTGCAGGGCAAAGCCTTCGCCCGCCAGCCATTCAAGTTGCTCGTGCAGAAAATTGCCCGCCAGCGCGCCGCGTGGGAAGCGGTGCCAGGCAGGCACGGACGCAGGCTCGGCAAACAGGTCGGCGGTGCGGCCCAGGGTGCCATCCGGCATGGCCGGGGGTACCACGGAGGCCACCGCCGGTGGCACATCGGCCAACCCGGGTTCATCGTCCGCCGGGCGCAGCACCTGCGTGGGCACCTGTGCCCCAGTGCCTGTTGCGGCCGGGCGCACCAATTGCGAGAAGCTGCCAATGCCCCAGCGCCGTTCAAACCGGCCCGCATACGCCGACTGCGCCTGCAGTGGCGCCGGGGCCTCGCGGGCGGCCAACGGTGTGCGCGGCACCGCGTCGGGCACAGCCTGCAGCACGGTCTGGCCCTGCCCCTGGGCAAACGCCTGCAGGTGCGCCAGCCAGTCCCCGGCCTCGATGGCCTGTGCGCCACCCAGCAGGTAACCGGCAGCGCTCTCGTGCGTGCGGCACTGCGGGTTGTTGCGCACCTTGAGGGCTGCAAAACCCAGCCACAGCGCGTGGCGCGCACGGGTCAGCGCCACGTAGAGCAGGCGCAGGTCTTCACGCTGGCGGTCGAGCTCGGCCTGCGCCAGCACCGCGTCGTCCAGCTGCAGGTGCAGGGTGCGGCGGCCCTGCGCGTCGGCCAGGTGCACAAAGCCGGTGGAGTTGCGCGTGACTTCGCGGAAGCTGCAGGCAAACGGCAGGCAGACCACGGGGTATTCCAGGCCCTTGCTCTTGTGCACGGTGACCACCTTCACGAGGTCGGCATCGCTCTCCAGGCGCACGATCTGCTCGTCGCCACGGTCGCCGCCCTCCTGCACCTGGGTCTGCAGCCAGCGGATGAGCGCGTGCTCGCCCTCGAGCTGCGCGCTGGCATGCTGCAGCAGCTCGGCCAGGTGCAGGAAGTTGGTGAGGCGCCGCTCACCACCGGGCTCCTGCAGCCAGCGCGCGGGCAGGCCGAACTGGTGCAGCGTCTGCCGCAGCAGGGTCAACACGCCCTGGGTCTGCCAGACGCCGTGGAGCTGGCGCAGTTGCAGGGCGCGCGAATCAAAGGCTTCGTCGCTGGTGGCCAGCCAGGCGAGTTCATCGAGCGACAGCCCGAGGGTGCGCGTGGCCAGCCCGGCGCGCACCTTGCGCACATCGAGCGGCTCGGCCACAGCGTGCAGCCAGTAGAGCAGATCGCGCGCCTCGTCGCTGGCGAACACCGAGTCCTTGTCGGACAGGTAGACCGAGGCCACGCCACGCCGGTGCAGCTCGCGCCGGATGGCCTCGGCCTCCTTGCGGTCGCGCACCAGCACGGCAATGTCGGCCGGGCGCAGGCGTTGCAGGGGTTTGCCGGCTTCGACGAAACCGGCCTGGGCGTCGTTGAGCCACTCCACCATCTGCTCGGCGCACTGTGCGGCGAAGTGCTTGCGGTGCTCGCCCGCACTGCGCAGCGTCAGGTCGTGGTGGATGGCCAGCGCAGGTACCAGGCCCGCAGCGGTCTGGAACTGCTCGGCCCGGCCGCGCGCCTGCACCGGAACGAAGGGCAGCGGGTTTTCTGGCCCGGCCCCGGCGCGGAACCGGAAGGCGCCCGCGCCTGCGCGCGCCTCGGCGCGTTCGAACCAGTGGTTCACGGCCGCCACCAGCGCCGTGGTGGAACGGTGGTTGGTGCCCAGCACGTAGTGGCGCCCGGTGGTGGCACGGCGCGCAGCCAGGTAGCTGTGGATGTCGGCACCGCGAAAGCCGTAGATCGACTGCTTGGGGTCGCCAATCAGCAGCAGGGCGGTACGCGGGTCGTTGTCGGCCGTGCGATAGAGCTGGTCGAAGATGCGGTACTGCAGTGGCGAGGTGTCCTGAAACTCGTCAATCAGCGCCACCGGGGTCTGCGCCACCATGCGCTCACGCAGGCGCTCGCCGTTCGGCCCGGCAAGTGCCTGGTCCAGACGCTGCAGCATGTCGGCAAAGCCGAAGGTGCCGGTCTGGCGCTTGAGCTCGGCAATGCGCCGCTGCACACGGCTGGCTGCATGCAGGCGCAGCGCCGTTGTGGCGTCGGGCAGGGCGTTCTGCGCGGCCTGCAGCGCGGCCAGCGCTGCGAAATGCGCGGGCAACGAGGCGGGCAGCAGGCCGTCCTTGCGCGCCTCGCGCAGGCCCTCAGGGTCCAGGCGGCTCCAGGCCGCTGGGGTCCAGCCCAGCCGGTCGTCCCCGGGGCTCTCGGCCCAGGCCGCGAGCTGGCCCAGCCAATGGGCGTAGTTGGCGGGCTTGAGCTTGGTGCGGTTCCAGTCGCACACCTTGGGCGCGGTCTGGTCGTCCAGCCACTGGCGCATGTCCTGCGCACGCGCGGCCCAGCCCGCCTTGAGCGCCGCCATGGCATCGCGCCGGGCCTGCTGCGCACGCAGCACGCAGTCGGCCAGCGTGCCCTCGCCCGTGCCCCCAGGCAGGTCCTGCGTCACCAGGCCGCGCAGGTCGGCAACCAGCGCGTCCACATGGCCCCACACCGCCAGCACGGCGTCGAGCACTGCGCCTTCCAGCAGGTAGCACTGCTGGCGCCAGTAGTCCTTCGCGGCCTCGGTCTGCACGGCGCGTTCGTCGGCGCTGAGCTCCTCATCGAACAGGCTGCCGCTGTCGAACGCGTGCTCGCGCAGCATGCGCTGACACCAGGCGTCGATGGTGTGCACGGCTGCGTCGTCCATGCCGTCGGCGGCCAGCGCCAGGCGCCAGGCGGCCTGGGTGCGCGCCGCATCGTCGGGGTAGCTGGCGAGCAGTTGCGCCAGAAAGGCGTCCGACTCCGGCACGGGGATGTCGCCCCGGAAGCACCGGGCGGCTTCGATCAGGCGCGCGCGGATGCGGTCTGACAGCTCGCGCGTGGCGGCGCGCGTGAAGGTCATCACCAGAATTTCGTCGGGGCGCAGGGCGCGTGCAAAGGCGTGCTCGCCGCCGTGGCCCAGCACCAGACGCAGGTAGAGCGCGGCGATGGTCCAGGTCTTGCCGGTGCCTGCGCTGGCCTCGATCAGGCGGCTGCCCCAGAGCGGAAAGCCGATGGCGTCCAGTGTGGCGCTCATGCCGACGCCTCCGTGGCCGAGGCTGGTGTGCCAGCGCTGCCGTCCGGGTGTGCCTGTGCCCGGACCTGCTCCTGCGCCCACGCAGCCAGTGGCCCGCAGACGCTGTGGGCCAGGGTGTCGAATCGGCCATCGGCGGACAACGCCTCGAAGTCGGGGTAGATGCGCGCCAGGCTGGGATCAGCCCCCTCACCGTCCTGGTGGTGGCCAGCCTCGTAGGTGCTGGCGGCATCGCGCCCCTCCACCCATGCCAGCGCGGTGCGCAGCGCCAGGGGCAGCGGGGCGCTCATGCCCTCGCGCCAGACCTGCATCAGGTGCCCGAGTGTGGCCTGGGCCTCGGCAAGGGGCAGTGGCGCGAAGTGCAGCGTGGCGTCGCGCCCCACCAGCAGGCCGTGCACGCGCGCGCCGCTGGCGGCGGCGGCCAGGCTGCGCACCCAGGGCACCAGCAGTGCTTCGGCGCGCACCGCGCCTTTCTTCGCATCCCGCAGCAGGCGCGAGGGTGTCCAGTCGAGCCAGACCGGCTCGTCGCCCGGGCCCTGGCGCAGGTGGTCAAGCCAGTCGTCCAGCACAATTTTTGAATCAAATGGGTCTCCAGCGCTTTCCAGACAAGCGCTAACAGCTATGGTTTGAATAGCATTTTCTGTGCAGTGCAGCGGCAGCCGTGCGTTGGGGGCTGGATGCCAGGCCTGCACATCGCTCCAGGCCTGCAGCAGCGGCCGCGCCTGCTCGGCCAGGCGCGCCTGCGTGCGCTCGCCCAGCCCGCCCAGCGGCAGACGACCGGCGCGGCGCAGGCGCTGCAGGCGCCCGTCCAGCAGGGCGTCCAGCCCGGCGCCGGGTTGCGCCTGCAGGTCGGCCAGCACGCCGTCCAGCAGCTCGCGCAGGGTGGCGTATTCGTCCAGCCCCGCGAGGGCGAAGGCTTCATCGTCGGCGCCCTCCTCCTCGCCCGGGTCGAACACCACGCCCAGGCGCTCGCGCAGAAACGCCTTGACCGGGTTGCGCAGAAAGCTGGCGAGCTGCGCCACGGTAAGCGGCACGCGCGGGTCGGGGGTGAAGGGCGGCAGCGGCGGGGCTGCGTCCTGCGGCGCCAGCGCATCGCCCGGGCCGTGCGCGGCGCGCCATTCGCGCGCGTGGGTGAACAGTGCCGGATCGCCCTCGAAATAGCGCCGGCTGAAAGGCTGCAGCGGGTGCCCGGTGGTGCGCTGGGCCAGCACATCGCCGCTCCAGCCCGCGGCCAGGTAGTCGCGCAGCTGCGAGACCAGCACCGAGGGAGGCTGCTCGCTGTTGTCGCGCACGCTGCGGCCGGTCCAGCTCACATAAAGCACCCGCCGCGCCGAGAGCAGGGCTTCGAGCATGAGCTGGCGGTCGTCGCTCTGGCGCGAACGGTCGCCGGGGCGCGCCTGGCCCGCCAGCGCCATGAGGTCGAAGTCGCTGCGCGGCGCGCGGCGCGGGTACTCGCCGTCGTTCATACCGATCAGGCAAACCACCTCGAACGGGATGGCGCGCATGGGCATGAGGGTGCAAAAGGTGACGCCGCCCGCCCGAAACCGCTGGCGCGGCGCTGGTGCCTCCAGCGTGTCCATCCAGGCCTCGCGGGCGACTGCCAGCGGCACTTCGCCCTCAAAACCCGCCTGCGCGCAGGCCTCTTGCCAGGCAGTGAGCGCAGCATCGAGCGCCTGCAGCGCCTCACGGTCTGCATCGTCGGTGGGCTGCGCAACGTCGGCAAGCAGGGCGCGCGCACGCGCTGCCCAGCCCTCGGGCGTGGCCGCTGTGGAAGACGTGCGCCACCAGTGTTCAAGTCGGTCCAGCAAGCCCGCCAGCGCACCGGCCAGGCTGGCGTCGAGCCCGCCGACTTCGGTGTAAGGCTCGATGTCGGCAAACGCTGCCTCGCCCCCGGCATAGCCCAGCAGCATGCGGCGCAGGCCGAACGCACCGGTGTTCTGCTCTCCACAGGCACCCAGGCCCAGGTCGGTGCGCTGCGCCGCGCTCAGGCCCCAGCGGATGCCGGAACCAGCCATCCACTGTGCCAGCCGGGCCTGCGCCTCGGGCGCAACGCCAAAGCGCGCGGCAATGGCGGGCACGTCGAGCAGGTCACGCAGCTCACTCAAGGTACAGCGCTGCTGCGGCAGGCGCAGCAGCCATTCGAGCGCAGACACCAGCGGGTGGCTGGCGCGCGCGCTCAGGTCCGCAATGTCGAACGGAATGTGGCGCGCGTCGCTGCGCGCAAATTGTCCGAACACGGCGCGGATGGCGGGTGCCACGGCGTCGATGTCGGGCGCCATCACCACGATGTCGCGCGGCTGCAGCGGCGTGCCTCCGGGCGGGCGGGCCAGCCACTGGAGCAACTGGTCGTGCAGCACCTCGACCTCGCGCAGCAGGCTGTGGGCCGTGTGGAAGACGATGGAACGGTCCTGCGGATCGGCCGCACGGCGGTCGTGCTCGGCCAGAGGCACCAGGTCGCGGATGCGGTTCTGCACCTGGGCCAGCAGTGGCGCATCGGGCGGCTCATCCTCGGCGAACAGGTCCACGCGCGGCAGGGCGAAGCGCGCCATGGCCTGCTGGGCATCGTCGAAGGCATCGAGCTGGCGCACAAAGTCGCGCCCCTGCCGGCCCCAGGCGGCGAGCAGCGGGTGCGCGTGCAGGTGCATCTGCTCCAGCGGCAGCGCGGCCAGGTCAGTCCCGCAGCGCAGGGGCTGGCGGCGGCGCTCTTGGCGCAGCAGTTCGCGGCCATCCATGATGTCGGCCCAGTGGAAGCGGCAAGGGTTGGGGATGGCCAGCAACACCTGGCTGCGCCCCGAGAGCGCTGCCAGCAGTTGCAGCACCGGCAGCGGCACATGCGCCATGCCAAACAGCACGATGCGCCGCGCCACCGGGTTGGCCGGGGCGTTGCCCGCATGCAGTACCTCGAGCGCGCGCTGGTGGATGGCGGGCCGGATGGCAGAGCGCTCGCGCTCGTCCAGCGTCGCCAGCACGGCGCGCCACAACAGGGGCTGCCAGCGTTGGTCGGGCGGCAGGGGCAGATCGGAACGGCCCGGCGCAGCCAGCCGGTCGTGGCCCTGTGCCCAATCGCCCAGCCAGTCGGGCCGGTACACCTGGTACTGGTCGAACAAGTCGGCCAGGCGCGCGCAAAGCTGCGACAGCCGCTCGGCGTCGCCCGGGTGCAGAAAACCGGCTACGGGTTCAAAGCCGGGTTGTTCCAGCAACCCCGGAAGCAAGCGCACCAGGCGCCAGGTCAGGGGGCTTTTGTCTACCGGGGACTGCGGCGGAACCTGGGCGCGGCCAAGCACCTGGCGGTAGGTGCGCCATAGAAAGCGCGAGGGCAATTCCACGCGCGTGGCGGCGCAGATGCCACCGTGCTGCGCCAGTGCCATCTTGAACCACTCGGCCATGCCGTTGCTTTGTACCAGCACGGATTCGGGCTCCAGTGCTTGCAGCGGGTGCCTGGCCAGCCACGCGGCGGTAGCTTCAGCCAGCTCTTCGAGTCGGTTGCCATGCAGGGCCAGCCAACCCGCCGGTAGTGGAGTGTGACCCAAGGATGCCGTGTTTGCCATGGTGCCCATTGTCCACCGGCGCGCGGGCGCATCCAGACGCCATGGATAGCAAAAAGCCGGCCAACCCGCAAGGGCCGCCGGCTTTTTATGCACCGCGCTCAGGCGCGGCTTACTTGGAAATCACGCGCACCATTTCCAGGCACTTGTTGGAGTAGCCCCACTCGTTGTCGTACCAGGCCACCACTTTGAGGAAGGTCTTGTCCAGCGCGATACCCGCTTCGGCGTCGAACACCGAGGTGCAGGACTCGCCACGGAAGTCGGTGGCCACGACCTTGTCTTCGGTGTAGCCCAGCACGCCCTTCATGGCGCCTTGCGAGGCGGCCTTCATGGCGGCGCAGATGTCCTTGTAGTCGGCTTCCTTTTCCAGCTCGACGGTCAGGTCCACCACCGACACGTCGGAGGTGGGCACGCGGAACGACATGCCGGTGAGCTTCTTGTTCAGCTCGGGAATCACCACGCCCACGGCCTTGGCGGCACCGGTGGAGCTGGGGATGATGTTTTCCAGGATGCCGCGGCCGCCGCGCCAGTCCTTGTTGGACGGGCCGTCCACGGTCTTCTGCGTGGCGGTGGCGGCGTGCACCGTGGTCATCAGACCGCGCTTGATGCCCCAGTTGTCATTCAGCACCTTGGCCACGGGGGCCAGGCAGTTGGTGGTGCACGAGGCGTTGGAGACGATGGCCTGGCCAGCGTACTTTTCGTGGTTCACGCCGAACACGAACATGGGCGTGTCGTCCTTCGAGGGGGCCGACATCATCACCTTCTTGGCGCCGGCGGCCAGGTGCTTCTCGGCGCTGGCCTTGTCCAGGAACAGGCCGGTGGCCTCGATCACCACGTCAGCGCCGACTTCGTTCCACTTCAGGTTGGCGGGGTCGCGCTCCTGCGTCAGGCGGATCTTCTTGCCGTTCACGATGAGCTGGTTGCCCTCGACCGAGACTTCGCCCTTGAAGCGGCCGTGCACGCTGTCGTACTTGAGCATGTAGGCCAGGTAATCAGGCTCCAGCAGGTCGTTGATGCCCACGACTTCGATGTCCGAGAAGTTCTGCACTGCAGCGCGGAACACCATGCGGCCGATGCGGCCGAAGCCGTTGATGCCTACTTTGATCGTCATTGGAAAGTTCTCCTGGGGTTACAAAATCAAGGGGCGCTGCATTGCGCCAGGTTCGCCCATTCGCTCAAATAGCCGACACTTTGCAGACGTGCAGGCTGCGGCTGGAGCAAAGCGATATAAACATTCGGTTGATCGAAGGTGGGCAGCGCATTGTCTGCGCCCAGACACAACACACCATTGCCATAGCAGCGCGCATGGAACTGTTCAGCTCGGAAGGTGCGCGTGGGGTTGGTCAGCAAGGCACTGTATTCAGGGTGTCTTTCGGCCCAATCCAGCACACACTCCAGCGGTTGGCTAGTGCCCGTTCCGTGAATGATGCGAGTCACGTCGGCGCTGCCCACAATGGGAAAAACCACTTGCGAAAGTCGCCCACCAACTGCGGTGGGTGAAAAAGTGATGAGGGTAGAGCAACCCTGGCCCGGTGCAAGCGTTGTACCGCTGCATCCATCCGAGTGGGACACCACTCGGAAGTCTGCGTGCGCCACCACGGGACAGTCAAGACCGGTACAAGTGGCGAGCTGACCATCCATTCGAACTTGGCCAACGACAACAGACGCATCGCCCTGATTGTTCAGTGAGTAATACTGCGCTGCGTAATCTGAGCCAATTGCAGCTTTCCCAAAAGTGTGGGTTTCGGGCGGATCAGAAATCAGCACCTGAGCGTGTACACCAAAAACCACAAGGCTGGCCGCTGCCAGCACCCAGCGGGCGATTAAACGGATACCAGATCTGTAGTGCATGAAGGCCTCCTAAAGCAAGGTCAATGAAAGCAGACAGATTGCTCCCGCTGTGCTAGAGCGTCAAGACAACGGCGCCAGCCTTCTGTGTCATGCGTCACACGGATCGACACCGGGTACCGCTCAACGCCTACGTGCCAGCACCGCCTGCACGGTGGCCGCCACGTTCTCTTCGGTGAAGCCGAAATGCTGGAACAGCACCGGCGCCGGGGCCGACTCGCCGTAGGTGTCGATGCCGACCACGGCGGCGCAGCCGTACTTCCACCAGCCGTCGGTCACGCCCATTTCCACGGCGATGCGCGGGATGCCCGTGGGCAGAACGGCCTTCTTGTACTTCACGTCTTCCTGGTCAAACGTGGTCGTGCTCGGCATGGAGACGACGCGAACAGCGATCTTCTTTGCTGCCAGCAGGCGCTGCGCCTTCAGGGCGAGCTGCACCTCGGAGCCGGTGGCGATGATCACGACCTGGGCCTTCTTCTTCAGGCCCACGTCCTTGGGCTCGGACAGCACATAGGCGCCACGCGAGATGTCGCCCAGGTCGCGCTTGGGCGCGTAGGGCAGGTTCTGGCGCGAAAGGGCCAGCACGGTGGGCTTGTCGCGGTTGCTCAGGGCCACGCTACAGGCCACGGCGGTTTCGGCCGTATCGGCAGGGCGCCAGACGTCGAGGTTGGGGATCAGGCGCAGGCTGGCCACGTGCTCGATGGACTGGTGCGTGGGGCCGTCTTCGCCCAGGCCGATGGAGTCGTGCGTGAAGACATGGATCACGCGCTGCTTCATCAGCGCGGCCATGCGGATGGCGTTGCGGCTGTAATCGCTGAAGGTCAGGAAGGTGCCGCCGTAGGGGATGTAGCCGCCGTGCAGCGCCACGCCGTTCATGATGGCGGCCATGCCGAACTCGCGCACGCCGTAGTTGATGTGGCGGCCGCCCACGCCGGCCTCGTTCTTCACGACCTGGCCCTGCATGTCGAAGCGCAGGTTGGGCGTGCTCTTGGTGTTGGTGAGGTTGGAGCCGGTCAGGTCGGCCGAGCCGCCCAGCAGCTCGGGCAGCGCGGCGGTGAAGGCTTCGAGCGCCAGCTGGCTGGCCTTGCGGCTGGCCACGGTCTCCCCCTTGGTGTGGGCCTGGACCACGGTGTCCACGGCCACCTGGGCGAACGAGGCGGGCAGGTCGCCATTCATGCGACGGGTGAATTCAGCCGCCAGTTCTGGGAAGGCGGCCTGGTAGGCGGCAAAGCGCTCGTTCCAGGCCTGCTCGGCGGCAAAGCCCGTGGCGCGGGCGTTCCAGTCGGCGTACACCTCGTCGGGCACGGTGAAGGGCGCGTGGCTCCAGCCCAGGGCCTCGCGTGTCAGCGCGATTTCCTCGGCGCCCAGCGGCTCGCCGTGGGCCTTGGCGGTGTTGGCGCGGTTGGGCGAGCCCTTGCCGATGTGTGTCTTGCAGATGATGAGCGAGGGGCGCTCGGTCTGCTTGCGCGCCTCGGCGATGGCAGCGTCCACCTTCTCGGGGTCGTGGCCATCGACCGGGCCGATCACGTTCCAGCCGCAGGCGACGAAGCGCAGCGCGGTGTTGTCGATGAACCAGGGGGCGACCTGGCCGTCGATGGAGATGCCGTTGTCGTCGTACAGCGCGATCAGCTTGTT
>JANJVG010000083.1 GCA_024710165.1 Burkholderiaceae bacterium | reverse complement strand
TCGGTGCTGGTGCGCATCGCTGCCTGGATCGTGCTGCTGCAAAGCAACGGCCTGGTCAACCGCTTCCTGATCTCCATCGGCCTGACCGACACCCCCGTGCCGCTGCTGTTCAACCGGCTCGGCGTGGTCATCGCCATGGTGCACATCCTGCTGCCATTTTTGATCCTGCCGCTCTACAGCGTGATGAAGTCCATCCCGCCCAACTACCTGCGCGCTGCCGTTTCGCTGGGCAGCACGCCGCTGGCCGCGTTCTTTCGCGTTTATGTGCCGCAAACCTACCCCGGTGTGGCTGCGGGCGGCCTGCTGGTGTTCATCACCGCCATCGGCTACTACGTCACGCCCGCCCTGCTGGGCGGCCCGAGCGACCAGATGCTGAGCTACTACGTGGCGCAGTACACCAACGTCGAGGTCAACTGGGGCATGGCGGCCGCGCTCGGCTCGGTGCTGCTGGTGACCACGCTGGTGCTCTATGCCATCTACCGCAAGTTCGGCAAGGCTGAACTCAACCTCGGCTAAACCTTGCGCGGACTACCTACCATGAAAACCGCCTACTTCCCCGCGCACTACCGGCTGAGCGACAAACTGGGCTGGCTGGGGCTGCGCGCCTTCTGCGTCGGCGTGCTGCTGTTCCTGCTGCTACCCATCATCGTCATCGTGCCGCTGTCGTTCTCCAGCGGTTCCTTCCTGTCGTACCCGCTGCCGGGCTGGTCGCTGCAGTGGTATGAGGAACTGTTTGCCTCGGCCGAGTGGGCGCGCGCCACGCGCAACAGCTTCATCGTCGCGCCGCTGGCCACGGTGCTGGCCACCGCCCTGGGCACGCTCGCGGCCATGGGGCTGGCGCGCACACGCTTCGTGGGCAAGGGGCTCATCAGCGGCCTGCTGATCTCGCCCATGGTGGTGCCCATTGTCGTGGTGGCTGTCAGCACCTACCTGTTCTTCGCGCGCATCGGCTTGTCGGAAACCTACCTCGGCCTGGTGCTGGTGCACGCGGCGCTGGGAGCACCCTTCGTGGTGACCACCGTTCTGGCCACGCTGCAGGGCTTCAACCAGAACCTGGTCAAGGCCAGCCTGAGCCTGGGCGCCGGGCCGGTGCGCACCTTCTTCAAGATCACCCTGCCGGTCATCGCACCGGGCGTGATCTCGGGCGCGCTGTTCGCCTTCGCCGCCTCGTTCGACGAGGTGGTGGTCACGCTGTTCCTCGCCGGGCCCGAGCAGGTCACGCTGCCGCGCCAGATGTTCACCGGCATCCGCGAAAACATCTCGCCCGTGATCGCCGCCGTGGCCACGCTGCTGACGCTGTTCACCACCGCACTGATGATGACGCTCGAATGGCTGCGCGGGCGGAGCAAATGAGCGCCGCAAATTTTTTAGACCAAAAAGGCCTATAGCGCTTTTCAGCAAAGCGCTTGCAGCTCTACTTTCAATAGCATATTATGGCCACCAAACCCCCGCGCCCCGCCGCCATCGCCACCGAGCAGATCCGCAACACCCGCACCGTAGTCACCGAATGGCGCTTCCCCCCGGGCGCCGAGACCGGCTGGCACACCCACGGCCACGACTACGTGGTGGTGCCCACCACCGGCGGCGAGCTGCTGCTCGAGACGCCCGAAGGCGAGCGGCGCGTGCCGCTCTGGCCCGGCCAGTCGTACACCCGCCCCGTAGGCACGGCGCACAACGTCATCAACCCGACGGACCACGAGGTGGCCTTCATCGAGATCGAGTTTCTCTGAACCGCAACGCCGCAAGCCGTCGTCACCTGTGTTTACTCCGGCCTCTGCCATTTGCGGTAACGTCCTGTTTTCTGTTCCATTTGCACCGACGGAGCCTTCATGTCCAACCTCCAAGCCACCAGCCCCCTTGCCCAGCTCAAAGACCCCAGCCTGCTCAAGACCGACGCCCTGATCGACGGCCAATGGATCGCAGGCGCCAGCCGCTTTGACGTGCACGACCCGGCCACCGGCCAGCTTCTGGCCAACGTGGCCAACCTGGGCCCCCAGGATGCCCAGGCCGCCATCGCCGCCGCCAACGCCGCGTGGCCTGCCTGGAAGCAGAAAACTGCCAAGGAGCGCTCCATCCTGCTGCGCAAGTGGTATGACCTGCTCATGGCAAACCAGGATGACCTGGGCCGCATCATGACCGCCGAGCAGGGCAAGCCCCTGACCGAGGCCAAGGGCGAGGTGGCCTATGGCGCCAGCTTCGTCGAGTGGTTCGCCGAAGAAGCCAAGCGCGTCAATGGCGAGACACTGCCGCAGTTCGACAACAACCGGCGCCTGCTGGTGCTCAAGCAGCCCATCGGCGTGTGCGCCGCCATCACGCCCTGGAACTTCCCCCTGGCCATGATCACCCGCAAGGTGGCCCCGGCCCTGGCCGCGGGTTGCCCTGTGGTCATCAAACCGGCAGAACTCACGCCGCTCACGGCCCTTGCGGCCGCCGAGCTGGCGGTGCGCGCAGGCATTCCGGCCGGGGTGCTCAACATCCTCTCGGCCGATGCCGCCAACTCCATTGCCATCGGCAAGGTGCTGTGCGCCAGCGACACGGTGCGCCACATCAGCTTCACCGGCAGCACCGAGGTGGGCCGCATCCTCATGGCCCAGTCGGCGCCCACGGTCAAGAAGATGTCGCTGGAGCTGGGCGGCAACGCGCCCTTCATCGTGTTTGACGATGCCGATGTCGACTCCGCCGTGGAAGGCGCCTTTGCCAGCAAGTACCGCAACGCGGGCCAGACCTGTGTGTGCTCCAACCGCTTTTACGTGCAGGAAGGCGTGTACGACGCGTTCGTGGCCAAGTTCGCTGCCAAGGTGAAGACGGCCAAGGTGGGCAATGGCTTTGAGGACGGTGTGAACCAGGGCCCGCTGATCGAGGAGGCGGCCCTCGTGAAGGTGCAGC
>JANJVG010000023.1 GCA_024710165.1 Burkholderiaceae bacterium | reverse complement strand
ATGCCCCGACATGGAGCTGGAGGTGTTCGTGCACGGCGCGCTGTGCATCGCCTACTCGGGCCGCTGCCTGCTCTCGGGCTACTTCAACCGGCGCGACCCCAACCAGGGCACCTGCACCAACGCCTGCCGCTGGAACTACGCAACGCAGCCCGCAGCCGTGGACCCGAACACGGGCGAAGCCATGGCCGTGCGCATGGAGGGCGACTTCAACTTCAACAAGGCGCAGGAAGACGACAACGCCGCCTTTGCCGCCTGCGGCGGGGGCGAGCGCCACCCGCTGGCCGACCAGGTCTACCTGCTCGAAGAAAAAGAGCGCCCCGGCCAGCTCATGCCCATCATGGAAGATGAGCACGGCACCTACATCATGAACAGCAAGGACCTGCGCGCCGTCGAGCAGGTGCAGCGCCTGGTGGAAATCGGCGTCGATTCCCTCAAGATCGAGGGCCGCACCAAGAGCCAGTACTACGTCTCGCGCACCGCACAGATCTACCGCCGCGCCATCGACGACGCCGTGGCCGGCCGCCCGTTCAACCCCGAGCTCATCACCGAGCTTGAGGGCCTGTCCAACCGCGGCTACACCGCCGGCTTCCTGGAACGCCGCCCCGCCAACGACTACCAGAACTACGAAACCGGCAGCTCCGAGGCCCGCCGCAGCCAGTTCGTGGGCGAGGTCAAGGCCGTGCAAGACGGCTGGGCCGAGGTGGAAACGAAAAACCGCTTCGCCGTGGGCGACACGCTGGAGATCATCCACCCCCAGGGCAATCGCCTGGTGCGGCTGGAACAGATGCGCGGGCTGGAAGGCGAGGCACTGCAGGTCGCCTCGGGCAGCCCGCTGCGCGTGCGCATTCCGCTGGAGGGGCCGGCGGAGGGTGCGCTGATTGCGCGCCTGCTTTGATGCCTGCTGCTGCAAGCTATTGAAATAATAGCTGGTAGCGCTTTAATTGATTGGGTTTCAGAATAAAAACCATCTGAAACCATTGCTGGATAAGCGCTTCCAGCTCCTCTTTTTTATTGTCTGCCCTGTCCCATTCTTTCGGACTGCGGAGCTTCGTGCAGCCTCGCTCATCCCGTCCCGATCAGCCAGCGCATTTCTAAGAACGTGTTTACGATCTAAGGCCTGATAAGAACCCATTTCACCAGCCAGATTCAACTATTGCCCCATGCTGCCGATAACTCGGGGAGACATGCCACGCCCTTGAACCCGCCCAGGAGACTTCCATGGCCACTTCTTCCGTCGGAACCCTGCCCTCCACTGCGGCCCTGCCCGCCCAGGAGGCCTCGCGCACGCACCGCAACGCGCCCACCGAGGAAACCCAGGGGGCCAAGGTATCAGGCGACAAGCCGAGCCTGCGCCAGGAGCAGAACGTGCAGATCCTGCAGGCATCGATGGATGTGTCCATCCAGTCTGGCGATTCGTCGCTGGCACTGCTCTACCGCACGGCCATCGACCGCATCAACGAATTCCTGGGCCCGGAGCTGGGCCCCGACGCCATTGCCAGCGCCACCAACCAGGACAACTCGCCCGAAGGCACGGCCGGCCGCATCCTGGCGCTGTCCACCGCGTTCTACGACGCGTACGCGTCCCGGCACACCGACAAGGATGCCGAAACCGTGGCGCGCGATTTCGTCGCGCTGATCCGGGGCGGCTTCGAGGCAGGCTTTGGCGAGGCACGCGACATTCTCAGCAGCCTGGGCGTGCTCGGTGAGGACAGCCCCGTAGGCTCGGGCATCCAGAAGACCTACGAGCTGGTGATGAAGGGCTACGACGACTTCCTGGCGTCCAAACTGGCCCCGCCAGCCGCCGAGGACGGGGCCGCGCCCAAGGATACCGCCGCGCCTTCGTCTGCTGGCACCTGACAACGCCCCCCGCACCCGCCCGCTGGGTGCGCGGACTTTTCTGTGCTGTACCGCACGCGCGGCGAGGGGCAGTTTGTGCTTCAGGGTTTGGCTGCCGGAGCCTCGATCCGCAAAAGCCCCGCGGCATCCGGTGGTGCCAGCCGGAACTGGTGGATGACCTCCACCAACCGTCGCACCTGGCTCTTCATGCCGTTGGCGGCGGACGAGCTGTCGTCCACCAGTGCGGCATTTTGCTGGGTGGCCGCATCCAGTTGCCGCACAGCTTCACCAATCTGCGCAATGCCACGGGCCTGCTCCTGGCCTGCCTCCTTGATTTCGCCGATGAGCTGCATGACATGATCCACGTGCTGAACCGTATCGGCCATGCGCGCGCCTGCCTGGCCGACCAGCGCTGATCCGCGTTCAACGCTGCGCACGCTGTCCGTGATCAGGCCCCGAATCTCCCGGGCCGCCATGCTGCTGCGCTGGGAGAGCCCACGCACTTCACCGGCCACCACCGCAAAGCCACGCCCCTGCTCTCCGGCACGGGCAGCCTCCACGGCGGCATTGAGGGCCAGCAGGTTGGTCTGGAACGCGATGCCGTCAATCACCTGGATGATGTCGGTGATCTGCTGCGACTGAACGCTGATCTCCTGCATGGTGGCAATCACATCGCGCATCACGCTTCCGCCCTCGTTTGCCACCTTGCTGGCATGTTGCGCAAACTCGGTGGCGCGGCTGGCGTTGTCGGTGTTCTGCTGCACCGTCATGGTGAGCTGCTCCATCGAGGCGGCTGTCTCCTGCAGGTTGGACGCCTGCAGCTCCGTGCGCCGCGAAAGATCCTCGGTGCCACCGGCAATCTGGATCGCCTCTTTGGCCACCGTCTGGGTGCTCTCGCGCACCTCGGTAATCACGCGCACCAATTGCTGGTTCATTTCACGCAGGGCGCGGAGCAGTTCGGCGGTTTCGTCGGTGCCACGCACTTCGATGCGCGCACTCAGATCGCCGCCCGCCACACGCCGTGCCATGGCCACTGCCTGGCGCAGGGGCCGCGCAATGGAGCGGGTGATGACCCATGCCATCACGGCCCCGGCCATCAGCGCCAGCAAGGTGGCCGCCAGCATCCCCATGTGAATCGCCTCGCTCATCTGCCGGGCTGTCGCAAATTCATCGGCAGCCAGTTTGATCTGCAGCGCCACCAGTTGCCCTGCCACCTCCTGCACCTTGGCGGCTTGGGGCCGGATCTGGTTGAGATACAGCTCGGAACCATCGTCATAACGGCCCTCCACCAGTGCGGTGGACGCCGGAATCAGCCCCTGACCCAGATAGGTGTCATTGGCGACGGCAAAGGCCTGAACAAGGGTCCGCTCTTCATCGCCATGCGACCTGGCCGCGTAGTTTTTCCACAGCGCCTGGATCCGTTCGACGTTCGCCGTGAGTTCCGAATGGCTGGCCTGCAGATTGCTGGTGCCCGGGTCCATCAGCATGTCCATGACCAGCACGCGGTTGCGCTGGGTCAGATGGCTGATCTCCGCCAGCATGCCCATGGGCACCGTGCGTTCACCGTACAGAGCGGCACTGCGCTCCGTCAGGCGCTTGGCGCCGCTGATGCCGCCCGCAGCCAGGGCAGAGATCAACAGCAGCAGCACAGCAAACGCCAGGGCCAGCCGGGTCCCAATTTTCATCTTCTGAAGCATCAGAGTCATCCTGTCAATGGCCGCCACCCCAACAAGCAAGGCAGTCAAAGACCATGAAAAGTAAAAATACTAAAGGCTTGAAATGACAGGACGATGAAAGCAAACAGCCCCCGCAGGGAAAATACCCTACGCCACAAAAATCACTGGCTTATTTGATAAGCTTTCTTCAAAAAATAATATACCCAACCAGAAAATCAGATGCAAAGCAATGCTTATTCATCAAATGAAAAATCACACGAAATATATTTTCGCCGCAGCCATGATCCTGCCACTCACCCTCATCCTGGCGAACGGGGCGAGTGCACAGGCGGTGACCGGCGCCGGATCCTCTGCCGCCGCCCCCATTTACCGCAGTTGGGCCAAGGCCTACACCAAGGCCACAGGGAACAGCGTCGAGTATGAGTCGGTCGGCTCCAGTGCGGGCATGAAACGAATCCAGCAACAGGCGGTGGGATTCGGAGCCACCGATGTCTACCCATCCGAAAAGGAACTCGCCGAAAATGGCCTGATTGCCTTGCCGGTGGCCATCACGGGGATCAGCCCCATCGTCAACCTGCCCAAAGTGCACGATGCACAACTGCACCTGACGGGTGAAGTGCTGAGCCGAATTTTCATGGGTGAGATTCATCGCTGGAACGCCCCCGAAATTTCGGCGCTGAACCCGGACGTTCCGCTGCCCGACATGCCGATCAAGGTGGTGGTGCGGGCCGACGGATCAGGCACCACCTATAACTTTGCAGATTACCTGGGCAAGGTCAGCACAAAATGGAAGTCCACCTACGGAGCCCGAACCAGCATCCAATGGCCCGAGGGGCATCTGGCCTTCAAGGGCAGCGAAGGTGTTGCCAAAGGCGTGCGTGATACGGTGGGCGCCATCGGCTATGTGGATTTTGGCTATGTGGCCGAATACGGCCTGGCATCAGTGCAGGTGAAAAATGCCGACGGGGCCTTCATCAAGCCCTCCATCAATGCATTCAGGTCTGCACTGGCCCGCAGTGAATGGGCGTTGACCGGCAACTTCCATCACACGCTGACACAACAATCCGGAAAATCTGCCTGGCCCATCACCATGGGCACCTTTGTGGTTTTTCCTAAAATCACGCAGAGCACGGAACAAACAACCCAGGCGCTCCAATTCATTGTCTGGTCATTCCTCCATGGCGATACCCTCGTTCATGAGAACAACTTTGTACGCCTGCCTGATCGGGTACAGGCATCTGCTTTCAAGGCGATTACATTCATCCGCGAAAAAAATGGCAAACCACTTGATTTGAGCCTTGTTTCACCACCCATTTACGCCCGCCAATCGACAAATCCAGCTCAGTAATCCCTTTAATGATTCCGATTGAAATAATTATCGAAAAAAATAACAGAATCATTCTCTGAGCGCCTGCCCCGCCCGTGTGGCAACCCCTGGAAATGGTGCCCATCTTCTCTGTTTGCGGATACATTGGGGGTGCAGACATCTATCGGGTTTTCACCGCGCGCATTGCGCATTTTTTGTCTCACATGAGGAGCAATCAAATGGCTGGTTGGTTTGAACTTAGCAAGAGCAGCGATGGTCAGTTCCGGTTTGTTCTCAAGGCAGACAATGCCGAAACCATTCTCCACAGCGAGCTGTACAAGGCCAAGGCGTCCGCTGAGAACGGTATTGCCTCGGTGCAGGCGAACTGCAGCAACGATGACCGGTACGAGCGCAAGACGGCCTCCAACGGCAAGGCCTATTTCAACCTCAAGGCGTCCAATGGTCAGGTGATCGGCACCAGCCAGATGTATGCCACCGAGGCTTCGCGCGATGCGGGCATCGCCAGCGCCAAGGTGAGCGGCGTGTCCACGACGGTCAAGGACAGTGCATGACGCTTCCGTTGTGAAGCACTTGCCAACAAAAAACCCGCCTCGGCGGGTTTTTTGTTGTGCACGGTGTGCGCCTCTCACGGGTTTGCATTCAATCAGATAACTAGGCGGGGAGCCGAAGACAGTGCTGTAGCACGGCGAGGCGACCCAACAACGTTAACTGTTTGAAGGCAAAACCGAATCAGGCGGCAACGCCCTTGGCCACGTCGGCGTACTCTTCGATCTGGTCGAAGTTCATGTAGCGGTACACGCTGGCCTTGTCGGCATCGATCACGCCCATCGCGGCCAGGTACTCTTCCTTGGTGGGCAGCTTGCCCAGCTTGGAGGCAATGGCCGCCAGTTCGGCCGAACCCAGGAACACGTTGGTGTTCTTGCCCAGGCGGTTGGGGAAGTTGCGCGTGCTGGTCGAGATGACCGTGGCGCCTTCGCGCACCTGGGCCTGGTTGCCCATGCACAACGAGCAGCCGGGCATTTCGGTGCGGGCACCGGAGGCGCCAAACGCGGCGTAATGGCCTTCCTTGATCAGCTCGGACTGGTCCATCTTGGTCGGCGGTGCCACCCACATCTTGACGGGGATGTCGCGCTGGCCGCCCAGCAGCTTGGCTGCAGCGCGGAAGTGGCCGATGTTGGTCATGCACGAACCGATGAAAGATTCGTCGATCTTGGTGCCGGCCACTTCGGACAGGAACTTGGCGTCGTCCGGGTCGTTCGGGCAGCAGACGATGGGTTCCTTGATGTCGGCCAGGTCGATTTCGATGACGGCGGCGTATTCGGCATCCTTGTCGGCTTCGAGCAGGTTGGGACTGGCCAGCCAGGCTTCGACCTTCTCGATGCGGCGTGCCAGGGTCTTGGCGTCCTGGTATCCGTCGGCGATCATGTTCTTCATCAGAACGATGTTCGACTTCAGGTATTCCTGCACCGGCTCCTTGTTGAGCTTGATGGTGCAGCCGGCAGCAGAGCGCTCGGCGGAGGCGTCGGACAGTTCAAACGCTTGCTCGACCTTCAGGTCGGGCAGGCCTTCGATTTCCAGGATGCGGCCCGAGAAGATGTTCTTCTTGCCAGCCTTGGCCACCGTCAGCAGGCCGGCCTTGATGGCGTACAGCGGAATCGCGTGCACCAGATCGCGCAGCGTGACGCCGGGCTGCATTTCGCCCTTGAAGCGCACCAGCACCGATTCAGGCATGTCCAGCGGCATCACGCCCGTGGCGGCGCCGAAGGCCACCAGGCCGGAGCCTGCGGGGAAGGAGATGCCGATGGGGAAGCGGGTGTGCGAGTCACCGCCAGTGCCCACGGTGTCGGGCAGCAGCAGGCGGTTGAGCCAGCTGTGGATCACGCCGTCGCCGGGACGCAGGGCCACGCCGCCGCGGTTGCTGATGAAGGCGGGCAGTTCGCGGTGCGTCTTCACGTCCACCGACTTGGGGTAGGCGGCGGTGTGGCAGAACGATTGCATGACCAGGTCGGCCGAGAAGCCCAGGCAGGCCAAGTCTTTCAGCTCGTCGCGGGTCATGGGGCCGGTGGTGTCTTGCGAACCCACGGTGGTCATCTTGGGCTCGCAGTAGGTACCGGGGCGCACGCCCTGGCCTTCGGGCAGGCCGACGGCGCGGCCGACCATCTTCTGCGCCAGCGTGAAGCCGGCCTTGGTCTCGACGGGCGGCGTGGGCAGGCGGAACAGCGTGGAGGCACCCAGGCCCAGGAACTCGCGGGCCTTGGCGGTCAGGCTGCGGCCAATGATCAGGTTGATACGGCCACCAGCGCGCACTTCGTCAAACAGCACGTCGCTCTTGAGTGCGAACTCGGCCACGGTTTCGCCGTTCTTGACGATCTTGCCGTCGTAGGGCATGACGTCGATGACGTCACCCATTTCGAGCTTGGAGACGTCCACTTCGATAGGCAGCGAGCCCGAGTCTTCCTGCGTGTTGAAGAAGATGGGGGCGATCTTGCCGCCCAGCGTGACGCCGCCAAAGCGCTTGTTGGGCACGAAGGGGATGTCCTGGCCGGTGGCCCAGACGATGGAGTTGGTGGCCGACTTGCGGCTCGAACCCGTGCCCACCACGTCGCCGACGTAGGCCACCAGGTGGCCCTTTTTCTTCAGGTCGTCGATGAACTGCATCGGGCCGCGCTTGCCGTCTTCTTCGGGCTTGAAGGCAGCGCCTTCGCGCGTGTTCTTCAGCATCGCCAGGTAGTGCAACGGGATGTCGGGGCGGCTCCAGGCGTCGGGCGCGGGCGACAGGTCGTCGGTATTGGTTTCGCCCGGCACCTTGAACACGGTGACGGTGATCTTCTTCTCGACTTCGGGGCGGCTGGTGAACCACTCGGCATCGGCCCAGCTTTGCATGACTTCCTTGGCCTTGGCATTGCCGGCCTTGGCCTTGGCGGCCACGTCGTTGAAGAAG
>JANJVG010000225.1 GCA_024710165.1 Burkholderiaceae bacterium | reverse complement strand
GGTTCTGGGTGTTTCCATCGGCCAAGCTGTCTGTGGACCCACAAACCGGCGTTGAGCGCCGCCACCACTTGTTTGAGGAAAGACTGAACCGGCAACTAAAAAAAGCGGTAGTTCAGGCTGGCATTGCCAAACACGTATCTGTCCACCCTGCGCCACTCATTCGCCACCCACTTGCTGCAAGCAGGCACAGACATCCGAACGGTGCAAGAGTTGTTGGGGCATTCGGACGTGAGCACGACGATGATCTACACGCATGTGCTGAAAGTCGCTGCCGGAGGCACCTCCAGCCCGCTGGACGCCTTGGCCTTGCACTTGTCGCCCGGCTGAATGACGGTTGTGGTGCTTTCATCTGGATGGCGGCTCAGGGTCGATTTGCGCCAGCCAACCGGGGACTTTTTCTAGGGTTGCGGCTTGCCCCCCTTCTCCCTCTCTCCGCCCCGCCAAATTCTTCAGCAACGCATTCACCGCCCTCAGCCTCCGATTCCGCACGTTGATCAAGCCGCGCCGCTTCCGGGTTCAACCCAGTTCCGGCAACTCGATTACCGCTCGCCAGGGCACGCCTGCCAAGGGCTCGTAGTGCGCCACCACGATGGCCCGGCCAGGCTGCGCTGCGCTGGTGGCGGCAAGCGCCTGGCACAGATAGCGCACCGAGCCATGGTCCAGCCCCGCCACGGGCTCGTCAATCAATGTGAGCGGCGCGCCCGAGGCCAGCGCCGCCGCCATCAGCACCTTGCGCTTGCTGCCGGTGGAGAGCATGTAGAAGCCCTTGTCCAAGTGCTCTTCCAGCCCCCAGCCCTGCACATGCGCGGCCAGTGCTGCGGCGTCCCAGGCGGCATGCTGCGCGGGCAGGGTTTGCAGCCAGGCGCGCACGGTCAGCGCGTCCAGGGCATCCGAGCGCGGGTCCATCCAGAACACTTGGCGGAGGTAGGCCTCGGGCGCCTGGGCCAGCGCCGTGCCATTCAGCACCAGTTGGCCCTGCGCGGGCGCCAGGGCGCCGGCCAGCAGGCGCACGAGCGTGGTCTTGCCACTGCTCTCGCCACCCTGCACCAGCGTGGTGCCCGGGCCCACGCGGGCTGACCAGCCGGCAAACACCGGCTGCTGGGGGTGGCTGAAACCCAGGCCCTGCACTTGCAGAACGGTGGCTTCTTCATTCATGTTTTTGCTCCTTGCATGCGATGGTGGGCAGGGGGCGCACTCTGCCGGACAATGCAGCGTTCCTGCCCTGTCCCGCACTGTCCATGCCCCTGCAATACCTCGATTTTGACTACAGCGAAGGCGACGATGGCGTCGGCACCTGGGACGCCATGGCCTCGGTCACGCCCGCGCACCTGCCCGCGCTGCGCGCCGAACTCGAAAACGTGCTGTGCTGGGCCCACCGCGCGTTTGCCGGGCAGCGCGCGCCGCTCGATGAGGGCGGCGAATGGGACTTCGATCTGCAGACCCTGCACGAGGGCGCAGCGCCCGACCAGTGGCACTACGACGAGGCCGGCGGGCGCATCACCGTGACCCCCGGCGCCGACGGCCAAACGCGGTACACCGTGACCCTCTCGATCAGCGGCACGGCAGCGTTTGGTGCGGCCCTGCGCGAGCGATTCACGCTCGACTGAGGCCCTGCCCAAGGTGTCCCGCGCGGGACACTTGCGGGAAACCCTCGCCGGAAAACCCTTAGCGACAAGCAGGGGGTGCGCCGTTATAAACCCGGACACCTCCACAAAAACCAAGGGGACAACGGCGTGCAATTCTTGCAGTTGATGATCAGCGGGGTTTCGCAAGGCTGCATCTACGGCCTCATCGCGCTGGGGTTCGTGCTGATCTACAAAGGCACCGAAACCGTGAGCTTTGCCCAGGGCGAGCTGATGATGCTAGGCGCCTTTGGTGGCCTGGCATGCATGACGCTGATGGGTTTCCCGTTCTGGCTGGCCACCCTCAGCGCCATCGCGGGCATGGCGCTGTTTGGCATGGCGCTCGAGCGCGCCGTCATCCGCCCCATCCTGGGCCAGCCGGCGTTTTCCATCGTGATGCTGACCATCGGCGTGGGCTACACGGCGCGCGGGCTCATCACCATGATTCCGGGCATCGGCACCGAGACCTATGTGCTGCCCGTGCCCTACAAGGACGAGATCTGGACGCTGGGCACCCTGGTCATCAACGTCGAGCAGTTCGTGATCATTGCCGCCACGGCCGTGCTGTGCGCCCTGCTGTTTGTGCTGTTCAAGTACAGCAAGCTGGGCATTGCCATGCAGGCCTCGTCGCAAAACCAGCTGGCGGCCTACTACATGGGCATTCCGGTGCAGCGGCTCAACGGCCTGGTGTGGGGGCTGGCAGCCGCCGTGGCAGCCATTGCCGGGCTGCTGCTGGCGCCCATCACCTTTGTGCACGCCAACATGGGCTTCATCGGGCTCAAGGCCTTTCCGGCTGCCGTGGTGGGGGGCTTCAGCAGCCTGCCCGGCGCCATCGTGGGCGGGCTGGTGATCGGCCTGGTCGAATCGTTCTCGGGCTTTTACCTGCCCGATGGTTTCAAGGACGTGGCCGCCTACGTGGTGGTGCTGATCATGCTG
>JANJVG010000047.1 GCA_024710165.1 Burkholderiaceae bacterium | reverse complement strand
GTGGCGAATTCCTGGCCGTGCATGAGGAAGTCGCCGTCGCCCGCGAACACCACCACCGTGCGCTCGGGCCACAGGCGCTGCGCGCCCACGCCGGCCGGCAGGCCGTAGCCCATGCTGCCGCTGGTGGGCGCGAGCTGCGTGCCGAACTGGCGGAACGGCCAGAAGCGGTGCACCCAGGTGGCGAAGTTGCCCGCGCCGTTGCAGAACACCGTGTCTTGCGGCAGCGCCGCGCGCAGGTGCTGCATCACCGCGCCCATCTGCAGGTCGCCGGGGATGCGGATGGGGGCCGGGTCGCTCCAGGCCTGGTAGGCGGCGTGCGCTGCCTGCACGGCCTGCTGGCGTTCGGCGCTGGGCGCTTGCGCGGCCTGTGTGGGCAGTGCGGCACAGAAGGCCGTGGGCGTGGCGTTGATGGGCAACTGCGCCTGGTACACGCGGCCGAGTTCATCGGGGTCGGGGTGCACGTGCACCAGCGGGATTTGCGGCGTGGGGATGTCGAGCAGGGTGTAGCCCTGCGAGGGCACTTCCGACAGGCGCCCGCCCACGAGCACCAGCAGGTCGGCCGCGCGGATGCGCGCCAGCAGCGCTGGGTTCACGCCCAGGCCCAGGTCGCCCGCGTAGCAGGGGTGTTGGTGGTCGAACAGCATCTGGCGCCGGAACGAGCAGGCCACGGGCAGGGCGTGGGCGGCGGCGAAGTCCTGGAAGCGCGCCACGGCCTCGGTGTTCCAGCGGCTGCCGCCGACGATGGCCATCGGGTTGCGCGCCTGACCGAGACGTTCGAGCAGTTGCGACATTTGTGCCGGGCTTGGAGCGCTTTCGATGGGCTGGAGCGTGCGCGCGGCAGGCGCCTCGGCACGCTCGACCAGCATGTCCTCGGGCAGGGCCACCACCACCGGGCCGGGGCGCCCGCTGCAGGCCACGCTGAAGGCGCGCGCCACGATCTCGGGCAGGCGGCGCGCGTCGTCCACCTCGGTGGCCCACTTGGCGAGGGGGCCGAAGGCGGCGCGGTAGTCCACCTCCTGGAAGGCCTCGCGCCCGCGCGCGCCGCGCTCGATCTGGCCGACGAACAGCAGCATGGGCGTGGAATCCTGCATGGCGATGTGTACGCCCGCCGCCGCATTGGTGGCGCCGGGGCCGCGCGTGACGAAGCACACGCCAGGGTGCCCGGTGAGCTTGCCGTGGGCCTCGGCCATCATGGCCGCGCCGCCTTCCTGGCGGCACACCGTCAGTTCGATGGGCGCGTCGTGCAATGCATCAAGCACGGCCAGGTAGCTTTCGCCGGGCACGCAGAAAATGTGCTGCACGCCGTGCAGCACAAGCTGATCGACCAGGATCTGGCCGCCGGTGCGCAGCAGGGTGGGGGTGGGTTCAGATGACATTGCGTTCGAGCAGGGGATGGTGGTCGAGAAGGCGCTGGAAGGCCAGGGGTTCCAGGTCCAGCGTTTGCCAGCGGCCGGTGAGGATGAGTTCGGCCAGGCCGCGCCCGACGGCCGGGCACTGCTGCAGGCCGTGGCCCGAGAAGCCGTTGGCGAAGTAGAGGTTGTCGCAGGCCGGGTGCAGGCCCAGGACGGCGTTGTGGTCGAACGCATTCATCTCGTAGTAGCCCGCCCATGTGCTGCGCAGCCGCAGCGCCTCGAAGGCCGGGATGCGTTCCGCCAGTGTGGGCCAGACATGGTCCTCGAAAGCCGCGTGTTCCGGGTCCAGCGGTGCGTCGTCGGGGTCTGCGTCCTCGGGTGGGGCATAGCCCGCGATGAAGCCCGTGCCCTCGGGCCGCAGCCAGATGCCCGAGGGATCGATGAGCAGCGGGCAGCCGGGCTGCGCCTCGGGGCAGGTGAAGTGGAACACCGTGCGCCGCTTGCCAAACACTGGCAGGTCAATGCCGAGCCACTGCGCCACCGGGCGCGCCCAGGCCCCTGCGGCGTTGACCACGGCGCTGCACTCCAGCCGCTGGCCATCCGCCAGCCGCAGCGCGCGGATGTGCTGCACGCCGCCGCTGGTCTGCGTGTCCACGCCCACCGCCTCGGCCTGCACATAGCGCACGCCCTGGGCTTGGGCCTTGCGCCGCAGGGCCTGCAGCAGGCTGTAGCCGTCGAACCAGCCTTCGCTGGACAGGCCCAGCGAACCGAGCGTGACGCCGTCCGTGGAGAGCCAGGGAAAGCGCGCGCGCAGCGCGTCGGGCGCGAGCAGGGCCACGTCGGCGCCCATGCCGCGCTGCACCGCGTGGTTGTCGCGCAGCACGGATTCGCCCGCCGGGCTGGCCAGGTACAGGTAGCCCGCCTCCACCAGGCCAATGTCTGGACAGTCCCCCTCCACCTGCAAGCGCGAGCCGATGTCGCGCAGGAACTCGATGCCGAACTGCGAGATGGCAATGTTGATCGGGCTGGAGAACTGCTGCCGGATCGAGCTGGCCGACAGCGCCGACGAGGCGCGCGCGTAGCTGGGGTCGCGCTCGACCACGACAACAGGCTGCTCTGGTGCCTTCTGCGTCAGGTAATAGGCAATGGCGCTGCCAATGGCGCCGCCGCCGATGATGGCGATCGGCGCGCCCTGGGGGTTGGCGATCATGGGATCAGACGTCGAAACGCACGCCTTGCGCGAGGGGAAGAGCGTCGCTGTAGTTGATGGTGTTGGTCGCGCGGCGCATGTAGCCCTTCCAGGCGTCGGAGCCCGATTCGCGGCCGCCGCCGGTTTCCTTCTCGCCGCCAAAGGCACCGCCGATCTCGGCGCCCGAGGTGCCGATGTTCACGTTGGCGATACCGCAGTCGCTGCCAGTGCTGGAGAGGAAGCGCTCGGCCTCGCGCAGGTCGGTGGTGAAGATGGCCGACGACAGGCCCTGGGGCACGCCGTTCTGCAAGGCGATGGCTTCTTCCAGGCTGGTGCAGGTCAGCACATAGAGGATGGGCGCGAAGGTCTCATGCTGCACCACCGCGCTCTGCGTGGGCATGCGCACCAGGGCCGGGCGGGCGTACCAGGCGTCCTCGCCCAGTGCGGCGCATTCGCGCTCACCGCCGTGCACCGTGCCGCCCTGTTCACGCGCCTGGGCCAGGGCGCTCTGCATCTGTTCGAACGACGCGCGGTCCACCAGCGGGCCGACGAGCACGCCGTCCTCCAGCGGGTCGCCCACGCGCACGCT